>JBDNIX010000324.1:0-4154 GCA_041688045.1 Nitriliruptoraceae bacterium | reverse complement strand
TCAGCTCCTACCGTTCGCTGCGTGTATCGACGAGTTGGGCCGTGTCGATGGCAACCTCGTGGTGAACGATCATCCCTGGACGAACTCGATGTCGGCGTCATCGTCTTCACTGCCCGCTGCAGCAGCGATGGTCCGCACCCCCTCGCAGGTTGGGGTGCTCACGGTTGCCTGTTCGTTCGGTGGGAGAACAAAAGGCTTGGAGAGGTGGTCGATGGCTCGAAGGGTGCGGTCGATGTCGGGATCCCCTCGCCGGTTCTGCCGGGCGGCAACCCGCCGGTCCCCGACGGAAGGGGACCGTCGAGGACCGGGGAAGGCGCGAAACGGGCAGCGTCTTAGTCCTACCATACGGTAGTAGCTCGCAATGCCGATCCCGACGAGGTGGCCATGGACGACCAGCTGACGCTGCCACGGACGATCTGCGCCCAGACCAAGGGCCGGCGGCGTCTCGGGCCGACCGCCGGCGCCCTCGTCCTCTTGGGTGGGCTGCTAGCGGGTTGCGACCAGTCAGCCACGCCGCTCGCGGACGCAGATCCGGGGCTGTTGCACGTCCACGGGCTCGCGGTCGATCCGGACGACCCTGAGGCGTTGTTCGCCGCAACCCATACGGGGCTGTTCCAGATCAAGGGATCGGAGGCAGTGCGGGTCGGCGAGGACTGGCACGACCTGATGGGATTCACGGCGGCGCCAGACGGCACGTTCTATGCCAGCGGGCACCCGGATCTGCAGAGCGAAGAGCTACGCACCGCAGATGGGGATCCGCACCTGGGGTTGATGCGCTCGGCCGATCGGGGCCGGCACTGGGAGCCGGTATCGCTGCTGGGCGAGGTGGACTTCCACGCGCTGACCTTGGCGGGCGACACGCTCATCGGCGCCGATGCCGCCAACGGTCGGGTGCTCGCGAGCGAGGATGAAGGCGAGACGTGGCAGGAGCGCAGCCGACTGCCGTTGGTGTCGCTTGCCGCCCATCCGGCCAATCCGCAGTTGCTGGTGGGATCGTCGAGCGAAGGTCTTGCCCGTAGCGTCGATGGCGGCCGCACGTGGACCGCCCTGGACGGGCCGGCACCGGGCTACCTCACCGCCGGAGTGGGTGGCTTCGTTGTGGCGCACGCACAGGGGGAGGTCGCCGTCAGCGATGACGGTGCAGTTTGGCGAACCGTCGGCGCGCTGCCGGGTCCACCCGAGGCGATGGTGCGTGGCACCGACGAGCGCGAACTCTTCGCGGCCGTCGCAGAAGTGGGACTGCTGCGCTCGGAGGACGGGGGCCGATCGTGGGCGGCCATCTACGAGACGCCCGGCGTGAGCGGGAGATGAGCGCTGATGGCGACCGTCGGCTCACGTGCGGCTCCGGCGGGACCGGGCGAGCCACAAGGATCGCTGCTGCCGATGGTCCCGGCCATTGGGGCGGTCCCCTGCTAGCTGACGATCAGTGTGCCGGTCATGCCGGCGACCGCATGTCCGGGGACGGTGCACTGGAACCGGTACTCGCCGGGACGATCGATGGTGAGCCCCCCGGTGGCGGTCGCCCCAGCGGGCAAGTCGAGCATGAAGTCGCGCTCGGCGACCGTGAAGTCGTGGAACACTTCGCCGGTGTTGACGACAGTGACGTTAACGGGTTCACCCGCGCTGATGCTGAGCTGATCCGGCGCGAAGAACATCTCGTCAGCCTCCACGGTCAACACCTCCGCGCCGGGGACCGGCGAAGGCGCTTCGCCCACACCGTGGTCCTCATCGCTGCCGGTCGTCTCGCCACTGCGGCTACTTCCGGAACCCATGCCACCCATGCCACCGCCCGAGCCCATGCCGCCCATGCCACCGCCCGAGCCGCCGGCCGGGGCGCAGGCGGCCAGCGTGACGGCCATTGCCACGGTCAGGATCGCGTACCGCAGGAACGGTGGTGAGGATGCGTTCATGGCACAGGTGCCTTCGTCGCGGGACAGTCATGCGAACGTGCCGCCTCCCCATCAAGCCCGGAGACGCAGAGCCGTAAAGTCTCCATCAAGAGTCGCCGGGCGGCTCCATGAGCTCGGGGTTGAGGACCTACCTTTGAGCCGCACACGCACGGAGGGCGAGATGCGCATGGCTGACGGTGCCCGGGCTCCGGTGGCGCGGACCTATGACCGTGTGGCGCCGGTCTACGACCTCTACTCCAGCCCGATGGAGTGGTTGGGCGGGGCGAGGCGCCGGCGACGGCTGCTGCGACACGCGCAGGGTCACGTGCTCGAAGTGGGGATCGGTACGGGCCTGAACCTCGAGCATTATCCCGCCGGCGTGGAGATCACCGGCATTGACGTCTCGCCACGCATGCTGGTGCGCGCTCGCCGACGTGCCGCCGATGTCCGGGTGGACGTCGATCTCGAGGTCGCCGATGTCGAGCAGCTGCCCTTCGACGATGACCGGTTCGAGACCGTCACCGCCACCTGCGTGTTCTGTTCCGTCGCCGACCCGGTCGGCGGTCTGCGTGAACTGGCACGAGTGGTCCGACCCCACGGACGGGTGCTACTGCTGGAGCACGTCCGCCCCTGCAACCCGGCCCTAGCGCGGTTGGCCGACCTGATCAGCCCCGCAACCCGGCGTCTGATCGGACCCGAGGTCAACCGCCGCACGGAGCGCAACGTCGAAGCTGCCGGACTCGAGATCGTGGATGTTCGGCGCGACGGCGTGTGGCGGGAGATCAGGGCACGTCCCCGCGTCGAACCCACCGACGATGCGGCCACCTAACCCCGCCGACGACGCTGAACCGTTCGACCTGTCCGAATGCCCAACATCGACATCGCTCCTACCCGATGGAGAGCCACCCGTCGCATCCTCCGATCATCCTGGCTTGGCGCAGACGTGGGTCAAGCGCGGGTGTCGCCCGGTGCCGGTACGACGGCGGCGACCCCCGGACACACCGAGCGAGCCGCCCCACTATCAGCGCGGCCGCCGCAGCCGGTGGCACGTCGCACGTGCGTTAGGACCGCACCGCTTCCAGCGCCCGCTGCAGGCGCTGGGCGACCTCGTGCGCGAGCCCATCCAGCGCGGGCTCGTCAGCGATCCCGAGCATGCGCTCCGGATCGACGGCGATGAGCTCGGTGCCACCGTCGGGGTGGGCGCGCACGACGACGTTGCAGGGAAGCAGACTGCCGATGGCGGGATCGGCCTCAAGGGCCTGGTGGGCGAGCGACGGGTTGCAAGCTCCCAGGATGGTGTAGGGCGGCATCTGCTCCCCGAGCTTGTCCTGCAACGTGGCCTGGACATCGATCTCGGTGAGCACGCCGAATCCCTCGCGCTCAAGAGCCGCGCGGATGCGACCCTCGGCGTCCTCAGGCTCGGCATCGATCAAGACACGGAAAGTGTAGCGGTCGCGGTTCACTGGGGTTCCTCTCTCGGATGGAACTGAACGCCCACCGTGCAGCCAGACTCTCAAGACGAGCCCACCCTGCGGCTCAAGATCGCGTCAAGCCGCTGCAAGCGACGCTCGGGTCATCCGGTCCGGGCTGCGGGCCAACCACACGTGCGTGTTCGGTCGAGCGATGCAGAGGACGTGGCTGACCCCGGACCGCAGCGGGGGTGGCGGCGGTTTCGCCGTCATGCGGATGGGCCGACGAGTACGACCCAATCGTCGTAGAATGTCGGGTGGCATGTCCACCGACCATGGGCCGGCCCGGGCCACCGGTAGAACCACGGATCTATCGGCTCCACTTCAGTGCAGGATGCCTGATCGCCCTGGGGCCATTGGGACAGCGGGGTGCGCGTGCGACCTCGCCCGAACGATCTCAGCAGCAGGCCAGGCCGAAGGCGCTCGCGAGGAACTGGTGGAGGGACCAGGCACAGATCGCGGCGCCGAGCAGCCCACCAACGACGAGCATGGCGCCGCGGCGTGCCAACGGGGGGGTGCTCACCTCGGGATCATCGCCGAGCAGCGCGCGCAGACGCAGATCGACCGCGGGGGTGAACCCGGCCACGTGCGCCCGGGCCAGCGGCGGGAGGGCGAGCAGGGCCGCGGCAAGGTCGGTGCGGGTGGCACCGTTCGCGATCGCCTGCTGGTCAGCGGCGATCTCACGCCGAGCGAGCGTCGCGGCGAGCCATTGACGCCCCCAGGCAAGCCGCAGCAGCAGTGGGGCGACGAGCTCGACCAGCAGCAGCCTCGCGGGATCGAGGGCGCGCTGGTGGGC
>JBDNIX010000323.1:0-2999 GCA_041688045.1 Nitriliruptoraceae bacterium | reverse complement strand
GTGTAGGGCAGTCGCGCGCGCAACGTCACCGTCCGTGTCAGCGAGGACCTCGAGCGCCGCGCGAAGCTGCTGTACCTCGAAACTATCGGCGGAGTTGGCAGGCACGACAGCGGCCTCGACGTCGCGCCCGCAGTGGGGGCAAATCCGCGCTTCGGGCCGGATGGATTCGGCACACCAGGGGCACGGTCTGCGGGTGAGGTCCTCAGCCAACAGGACGTGGATCACGGCGATCACGTAGAAGGCGAACCCATAGAGCCACCACGCGCCGAAGGACCGTCCCTTCCGGTCGGCGATCGAGGCTGGGATCAGCCCCATCACCGCCGCACCGAGCGCCACGATCACCAGGATCCACATCGGACAGAACCACCCTTGCATTGGCCTACGGATCAGTCCCGGACGTTCGCCGCCCAGTAGCCGAGGGACGTCTGCGTCGTCGGAATGACGACCACGCGGGTGTCGGCGATGAGGTCGTGCCAGGTCCGGCTCTCGGCGTCGAACGCCGCCCACACCAGACCGATCGGCAGCCCACAGGTGGCACTGTCGAGGATCCGTCCGACGTACCGGAGCGCGGCTCGCCCGTACCCGATGGCGCCAGGCAGCGCGCCGACCACCTTGCTACCCAGCAGGTTCTTTCCTGGTGTCTGCCCCAGGGGACCGCCGGCGACGACCCCCAGAACAAGCAGCACGACGACCGCTCCCACCAGGAGCCCGACATCGATGAGGTACGCACCCGCCCGCTGCCCGAAGGTGGCGTAGGCCAGACCGGAACGCGGATCGACACCGCTGAGCGCCGGCGGGCCCGGAGCAGGCGCCGGGACGACGGGCGGAAGGTGGGGGTCGACCGGCGGCTGGTCGCTCATCGTTCCTCGATGTCGGAGCGGGAGGCGGCAACCGAGCAGATGGCGTCACCGAGGACGTCCCGTCCCGGCAACGTCGTACAACGTCGTACACGTATCGGCGCGCCGGTCACCCGATGCGAAACCGCAGCCGGCCGCGGAATCAGCGTCGTTCGATGACGATCGGTCCCGCGATCGGGTCCCATCCGGCGTCTCGCGGTGCAGATGGGTGAAACGACCGTCCGCATCGACGTCGGTCACCGCATGTCGAACGGGAAGCGGCGGGGGCCTCGTGCGTGGGCCCGGTCGTCACACGCGTTGCGACCGGTGCCTCGGGGCAAGTTGTTGGGCCGGCGCTCCCCAACACCACCGCCCCTGACCGCGTCGGCGCGGGTCAGGGGCGGTGTGTCAGGAGAGGCGGGGACGGGAATCGAACCCGTGATAAAGGATTTGCAGTCCTCTGCCTTACCACTTGGCCACCCCGCCGGGCGGGCGCAGCGTAGCGACCTGTCCGGACCCTCGACACTTCACGACGGGGCAGCCGTGTGGACGATCAGCCGCCCAGCACGGCCTGACGCAGTCGGGCAGCGTCGTCGGCCGGAACCTGCATCGCGTGCTGGCTTCCGAGGTCCAAGGCGAACGCGACACCGTCGGGCCAGTTGGCCAGCAGTCGGCTCGCCGACACCTCCAGCTGGTCGCCGAACGGCGGATCCGCATGGAGCAGCGCCCATCGCGAACTGAACGCCGCGATCGTCTCCTGGCCATCGATCGTGAGCACCGGATACTCGACCTGCTCCCCGTCCCGCACCTCGCGTGGCACCTGCGCTTCACGCGCCGTCCCAGCGTCGGGATCGTTCCGCTCGTTCCCACCCTGGGCGTCTGCCACGTCTTCGCCGACCGCAGGCAGAAACAACGTCGCCCCCAGCAGTGCCTCGACGAAGTCGGGGATGTTCGCGGGATCCGCCGCGCAGGCTGCGGCCAGCACCTCCAGGCCACCGCCCGCACCGATGGGCGCCACCGCCCCCAGCGCCGTCGTCCGAGCCGTGGGCGACAGCACGGCGATCGACAACTCGACGTCGTCGGGCGCAACTGCGGCGATCGCCTCCCCGATCCGCTGGATCACGGGTTCGGGCTCCGCCGACGAGTCGATCAGATCAAGACCGATCAGGTCCTTGGGCGGTCCGACGACATCGGCTTCCGGCTCCTGCACGGCGATCGACACGACGTACGCCGCGGCCACCGCGGGATCGTCGGCCACCGCCCGACGCAGCGCGTCGACGAACGCCGGGACCGGCGCGAAGCTCGGCACCCCCACCTGCACGGAGCTACCGGCCGGGACACTCTGCGACGACATCATCATGGGCACTCCCTTCACGGCTCAGGACTCACGGCAGCGGCCGGTACCCCCAGCGTGTGTCCGCCAGCTCGCGCCAGATCTCCCGCGAATGGTCGATCGTCGGCTGCTGGAACGAATACACCATCGCACCATCGCCCCGGTGCATCGCCGTCCGTACCTGCGCGGTGGCGTTCGCCGGCGAGTTCAGGTACCCGGCCGGACCCGGCACGATCCTGGCCTCCACCTCGTCGGCCAGGTCATGCTGGTAGGCCATCCAACCCGCGAACCACTGCGCATGCTCCGGCTCGTGGGCGCGGAAGTAGTTCATCGGGAACACGGCATCCACCAACCCGTTGCGCAACCACCCGTCCCAGTCCTGCAACACGCGCCAGAACGGCATCGAGCCGCGGAACCCGGCCCGGTCCAGCGTCCTCGGGCCTTCGCCCCACGTGATGACGGCCGCGGACAGCTCGACGTCGTTGCCGGATTCCTCGATGGCCCTGCCGGCTCGGCGCATGATCTCGTCGGTCTGCGAGCGGCGCCACTGCATCCACTGCGGGTCCCTGGGGGCCGGGGTGTCGGTCCGTCCGGTGGCCTCGCGGAAGCGGGACAGCGCCGTCGGGTGGTAGCCGTGCCGGTTGGATTCGTAGCGCACATAGTCGAGGTGGATGCCGTCGATCGGGTAGCGCTCCGCCAGCTCGCCGACGATCGCGGCCGCGTGGTCCTGCACCGCAGGGACACCCGGGTCGGGGTAGTCCGACCACCGCCCGTCGTCGCGGCGCGTCACCCACCGCTGGGCTTCCGGCGCGGCACGTCCGTGCGTCGAC
>JBDNIX010000042.1:0-9663 GCA_041688045.1 Nitriliruptoraceae bacterium | reverse complement strand
GTTGGATGTCGGAGGGCACGGGTACCGTCTGCCTGATGGTCACCGACGATCCTCTGCAACGGTTCAGCGAGCCGGTCCGGACGTGGTTCAGCACCACGTTCACAGCGCCGACCGCCGCGCAGGCGCAGGGATGGCCCGCCATCGCCGACGGGGACCACACCCTGATCCTGGCGCCGACGGGGTCCGGCAAGACGCTGACCGCGTTCCTGTGGGCGATCGACCGCCTGAGCTCGGCGCCCGTCCCCGCGAAGGACCGACGGCTGCGGGTCCTCTACATCTCGCCGTTGCGTGCCCTGGCCGTGGACGTCGACCGCAACCTGCGCGCGCCGCTGGAAGGGATCCGGCTGGCCGCCGAGCGGCTCGGCACGTCCGTGCACCGGCCGGAGGTCGGGATGCGCACGGGCGACACGCCGGCCAACGAACGGGCGCGACTGGCGCGAACCCCTCCCGACATCCTGATCACGACCCCCGAGTCGCTGCACCTCCTGCTGACCTCGAAGGCCCGCGAGACGCTGCGCCACGTCGAAGCCGTCATCATCGACGAGATCCATGCGATGGCGCCGACCAAACGGGGTACCCACCTCGCACTGACCCTCGAACGGCTGGAGCACGAGGTCCTCCACGGCCACGGCGACGACCCCGACCACAGCAACGACCCCGACCGCAGCCACGACCCCGCCCCACCCGACCGCCGGCCTCCCCAGCGCATCGCCCTGTCGGCCACCCAGCGTCCGCTGGAGGAGATCGCCCGCTTTCTGGGTGGATCGGCGCCGGCGGATGACGGCGCCGTGCATCCACGGCCCGTCACCATCATCGACGCGGGCATGCGCAAGGCCCTCGACCTACGGGTCATCGTCCCCGTCCAGGACCTGCGCGAACTGGGTCAGGAGGTTTCGCGCGGCGACGACCTGGACCTGGCGTCCGGACCTGCCGCCGCCGGATCCACCCGCCGCTCCATCTGGCCCGCCGTCCACCCGCGCCTGCTGGACCTCGTCCTGGAGAACCGCTCGACCCTGATCTTCGTGAATGCCCGCCGGCTGGCCGAACGTCTGGCCGCCAAACTCAACGAGTTGCACGCCGAGCGGGAACGGGAACAGCAGCTCCGCGCCGAAGGCCTCACCGACGACGAACTCGACGCCGCCCTCGCCGAACCGCCCGACCACCCGCCCGCCGAGCTGGTCAAGGCACACCATGGGTCGCTGTCACGGGAACGTCGCCTGCAGATCGAGGACGAGCTCAAGTCGGGCGAGCTGCGCGGTCTGGTCGCGACCTCCTCGCTGGAGTTGGGCATCGACATGGGCGCCGTCGATCTGGTCGTGCAGGTCGCCTCCCCCGGTGCGGTCAGCCGCGGGCTGCAGCGCATCGGCCGCGCCGGGCATCAGGTCGGCCAACCCTCGCGCGGCGTGCTGATCCCCAAGTACCGCGGTGACCTGGTCGAGACCGCCGTCGTCACCCGCCGTATGCACGACGGCGACATCGAGGCGACCCGCTATCCGCGCAACCCGTTGGACGTCCTCGCGCAGATCGTGGTGGCCATGGTCGCGATGGACGAATGGGAGGTGGACGCGCTGGCGGCGCTCGTCCGGCGGGCGGCACCCTTCACGGAGCTCACCGACGACGTCCTGTTCTCCGTGCTCGACCTGCTCTCCGGGCGCTTCCCCTCCGATGAGTTCAGTGAGCTGCGACCTCGAATCGTTTGGGACCGGGTGCAGGGCACGATCCGAGGTCGCGCGGGTGCCCAACGCCTGGCGGTCACCAACGCCGGCACGATCCCCGACCGCGGCCTGTTCGGGGTGTTCCTCCCGGACGGCGCACGGGTCGGCGAGCTGGACGAGGAGATGGTCCACGAGTCGCGCCCCGGCGAGACGTTCGTGCTGGGGGCCTCCACCTGGCGCATCGAGGACATCACCCACGAACGGGTCGTGGTCACCCCGGCACCCGGCGAGCCCGGCAAGTTGCCGTTCTGGCACGGTGATGGTCCCGGCCGTCCCTACGAACTCGGGCGGGCGATCGGGGCCTTCCACCGCGAGGTGCTGGCCCGTGCCGCCGACGACCGCGACGCCGAACTCGCACGGCTCACCGCCGACCACGACCTCGATGCCTGGGCGGCGGACAACCTCGTCACCTACCTCGAGGAACAGGCGGCCATCACCGGCACCCTCCCCGACGACCGCACGATCGTCATCGAACGCTTCCGCGATGAACTCGGTGACTGGCGCGTCTGTCTGCTGACGCCCTTTGGTGCGCAGGTCAACGCCCCGTGGGCGATGGCGATCGAGCGCCGCCTGCAGACCGCCGGCTTCGACCCAGAGATCATGTGGACCGACGACGGCATCGTGCTGCGCCTGCAGGAGGCAGAGGGCGACCTCAGCTTCGACGGTGGCCCTGGCAACGGGGTCCCACTCGTGCAGGAACTGACCATCGATCCCGACGAGGTGGAGGACCTGGTCGTCGGTCAGCTGGCCGGTACGGCGCTGTTCACCACGGTGTTTCGTGAAGCCGCGGGCCGTGCCCTGCTGCTGCCGCGCCGGATGCCGGGGAAGCGCACCGCGCTGTGGCAGCAGCGGCAACGCGCGGCCAACCTGCTGCAGGTCGCCTCCCGCCACCCGACCTTCCCGATCCTGCTGGAGGCCACCCGCGAGTGCCTCCAGGACGTCTTCGACCTGCCGGCGCTCCGCGGGCTGCTGACCGATCTGCGGTCCCGCAAGGTGCGGATGGTCTCGGTGGAGACCGCGTCCGCATCCCCCTTCGCCCAGTCGCTGCTGTTCGGCTGGGTCGGGCAGTACATGTACGAATACGACGCCCCCTTGGCCGAACGCCGGGCCGCCGCCCTGTCCCTGGACCGCGACCTGCTGCGTGAGCTGCTCGGCGGCGACGAACTCCGCGACCTGCTGGACGCTGATGTCCTGGCCGACCTCGAGCGCGACCTGCAGCACCTGCGACCCAGCGACATCGAGGTGGCACCGGACCGGCGGGCCCGCGACGCCGACGAACTGCACGACGTGTTGCGGCGACTGGGAGACCTCACCCGCGAGGAGCTCACCGAACGCAGCACGTCCGACCCGTCGCCGTGGATCGCCACCCTGGTCGACGAGCGCCGCGCGATCGAGGTCCGCGTCGCCGATCAGGACCGCATCGCCGCTGCGTAGGACGCCGCCCGACTGCGCGACGGCATCGGGGTCGCACTGCCGCCCGGCCTCCCGCAGGCGTTCACCGACCCGGTGGAGAATCCGCTCGGCGACCTGGTGGCCCGCTATGCCCGCACCCACGGTCCGTTCACCGTCGCCGCCTGTGCCGCGCGCCTGGCCGTCCCGCGGGAACGTGTCGCTGCCACCCTCGGATGGCTCGGGCTCCAGGATCGGGTTCTGGAGGGCGAGTTCCGCCCGGACGGGATCCACCGCGAATGGGTCGACACGGAGGTCCTGCGCCGTCTCAAGCGTCGTTCGCTGGCGGTGTTGCGTTCCGAGGTGGAACCGGTCGACGCCGCGGCACTCGGCCGCTTCCTGCCGATGTGGCAGCAGGTCCGCGCGGCGACGGGGTCGCACCGGCGACGGGGCGTCGATGCGTTGGTGGAGTCGGTCGGACAACTCCAGGGCGTTCCGTTGCCCGCGTCAGTGGTGGAACAGGACATCCTCCCGGCACGCCTGGACGGGTACCGCCCCGCCGATCTCGATCAGCTGATCGCGGCCGGCGAGGTGGTGTGGCTGGGCGTGGAGCCACTGGGTGCCGCGGATGGACGCGTGGTGCTGTGCTTCCGGGACCAGGTCGGCCTGTTGGCCCCTGCCGCCGGGAGCGAGCCGCCGGACGGCCCGATCCACGCCGCCCTGCGCGACCACCTGGCGACCCGGGGTGCGTCGTTCTGGCCGGACCTGCAGGCGGCGACCGGGGTGGCGGACCAGGAGGCGGTGCTGGCGTCGCTGTGGGACCTGGTCTGGGCACGTGAGGTCACCAACGACACCTACGCGCCGGTCCGTGCCCTGCTCAGCGGTCGAGGGCGCGGACGCACCGGCGGGGGCGGACGTGGCCGACCGCGTCCCGGCCGGCTCAGCCGCTTCGGACCGCCGTCCGCGCAGGGACGGTGGTCCTTGACCGACGGGTTGTTGGAACCGGCGCCAACCGCGACCGAACGTGCGCATGCGCTCGCCCGGCAGCTGCTGGAACGCCACGGGGTCCTGACCCGCGAGGCGATGCGGGCAGAAGCCGTCAGCGGGGGCTACAGCGCGGTCTATCCCGTGCTCAAGGCCCTCGAGGAAGCGGGGCAGGTCCGGCGCGGGTACGCCGTCGCAGGGCTCGGAGCAGCGCAGTTCGCGGCGCCCGGCGCGATCGACCGCCTCCGCGGCGAGCGCGATGGGGATGAACGTGACCCGACGGTCGTGCGCCTGGCCGCGACCGATCCGGCGCAGCCTTACGGCGCCGCACTGCCCTGGCCGGAGAATGCCGGCCGACCGGCGCGTGCCGCCGGGGCCAGCGTCATCCTCGTCGATGGCGCTCCTGCCGTGTACCTCGAACGGGGTGGCCGCAGCCTGGTCACCTTCGCGCACGACGCCCCGCCGAGCACCTGGATCGGCGCGTTGCAGGAGTTGGTCGGCACGGGCCGGCTCCGCAAGCTGGAGATTCTCAAGGTCGACGGCGTCGGGGTGCACGACACGCCGCAGGCCGCTCCGCTGATCGAGGCGGGCTTCACCGTCGGCCACCGTGGCCTGACGCTGCGTCCCTGAGTGGCCACCAATCGCGACCGGCCGGGGTGTGCGGGCGGCGCGCGGCACGGCCGATGGAACAGTCCGACGTGCTCGCTTTCGCGCCCAGAGGCCCTCTAGGGTGCATCCGGACGGAAGACGTCCGTTCCCGTCCGTTCTACTGAGGAGACAATCACCATGGCGGAATCACTCGTCGTACAGAGCAAGGTCAAGGAAGCCGTGAAGGCCCAGGGTCTGCGCACCGACTCCGCGCTGCCCGACGCGCTCAACGCGAAGATCGCCGCGATCCTGGCGGACGCGGCCAAGCGTGCCAAGGAGAACGGCCGGAGCACCCTGCGTCCCTACGACCTGTAGGAAGCACGGCGCGACCTACCACCTGCTGTTCGGATCGGGCCGTCCCCACGGGGCGGCCCGATCCGCGTCGGCTAACCCAAACGCTGGCCGTCCGAGTGCCGCCGCGAGACGTGACTCCTGGCGGAAATGGCACGTCGAGTTGCTCTGGTACCAGCGCTCAGCAGAAGGTTCGGCGGCGCCAGAGCACGAGCCACCGTGGAGGTACTGAACGTAGGAAAGCAGCAGCGCCGCATACGCTTGGACCGCGGCCGGTTGACTGCGGTGCTTCGGCCAAGGACCGCACTGCAGGGAGCGCTGGGATCGGAAACGGAAATCGTCACCGTGACAGCTGAGCGCACCGATCCGTTCGGGGTGGGTACCCGCGAGCGTGTGTTGCGCCGCCTCGTGGCAGCAGCGATCGCAGGCTGGCTGTTCCCACCGACGTCGCTGCTCGCGGTCCCGATCGACCACCACGTCCCCTTGGTGCCTGGCTCGTCGAGCGTGCTCCGACATCCTGTCTGACATCGGCCAGGCCGGCCACGACCGCAACAGGCCAGGACCTGCTACGGGCGTTTCGGTCATGACGAGCGAGCGGACGTGTCGAAGGCTCGCCCACAACGCCGCGATCACGCGCCGGGATGGGGCACGTCGATGACATGCAGTTGCTCGATGGCGGCGAAGTCGTCGGGGTTGCAGGTGTAGAGCGGGAGGCCGTTGGCGACCGCTACCGCCGCAATCATCGCGTCGTAGGACCGCGCCGCGGGCTTGCGTCCTGCCCGGCGCAGCGAGGCCGCGACCTGTCCGAACGCCCGCGCCGCAGCCGCATCGAAGGGCAGAGGGTCGAAGTCGGCTTCGGCCTGTTGCAGGTGGGCTTGCCGGGCGGCGCGTTCGGACTCAGTTCGAGCGACAAGCGGCCCGACGGACAACTCTGCCAGCGTGATGGTCGAGATGAACGGTTCGACAGGCAGCGCCGTGGCCTCTCGGAGCTGCGGCAGCAGGATCAGCGTGCTGGTGTCCAACAGGCCGCGTGCCGGCCGGCCCTCCGACATCGTCACAGCGATGGGTCGAGAAGCTCGTCGAGATCCTCACGAAGCCGGTCCGCAGCGAGGTGAGGAAGGCGGCGCCACCGCTCGAGCAGGGCCTCCGCCTTCACAGCAGGCCGACCCAACGGGTGGAGCTCAGCGACAGGCTTGCCGGACCGGGTCACGGTGACGCGCTCTCCAGCCGCGACACGATCGACCACGTCTCCGCCGTGGTTGCGGAGCTCACGAATGCTGACCTCGGGTGTGCTGACCTCGGGTGTGCTCATACCCGAAGAGTATCACGGGTGATACATCGGGGGAAGGCTCGCTCCCAACCACCTTCGAACATGGGTAGAACCGCCTGTCTCTCGGTCCCCGGACCGCCCCAGGGGCCGGCTATGAGCTGTCAAGAGACCCGGACGCATCCCGGTTGACCCCGGACGCATCCCGGTTGACCCCGGTCATTGCGGAGGACCGCCATACCCCCACACCGAACGCCACCCGGAACTCGCGCCTGCTGAGACCCTCAATGTGTCCGGGACAGCGCTCGTCGATCCACCTACGAGGACAACGATCGGGATGCAGCAGGGGGACAGAAGAGGGTGAGAGAACGGGCCTGAGCCGACCTGGCCCACCGACTACCGCCCACGGGAACTGTGGCAGACGTCGCATCTGACTGATCACCCGTGGCCTGATGGCCTGCAGCAACACCACTCGTTGCTCATGCAATAGTCGCTGGTACAACCCTGTGCGCTCGGATACGCTGTTCGCATGGCAACTTCTCCGCTCACGAGCCCCATGACGACCGCCAACGACGCACAGATTTCCAGCGTGCCGCCGGCGCAAATGGCCGCATGGCGCGCATTCCTTGAGGCGCATGCGCACACGACCGAGCTGCTCGCTCGCGAACTCAAGGACAGCCAGGGCATCGCCCTGACCTGGTACGACGTGCTCGTCCAACTGCACGAAGCGGACGACCACCGCCTGCGGATGCAGGAGCTGGCCGAACGCGTGCTGCTGTCGAAGAGTGGACTCACCCGCTTGATCGACCGGATGGAACGCCACCGCCTGGTCACCCGGAGCGCCTGCCCGTCCGACCGGCGTGGAACGTTCGCGGAGCTCACTCCGGAGGGCATTGCGATGCTGCGTCGTGCCGCCCCGACGCACCTGAGGGGCGTCCGGGAACACTTCGCGGAGCTCTTGGACGACGACGAAGCCACGATCCTCGCCGACCTGCTCGGCCGCATCACGCGGGCAGCCAGCGACGCGACCACCACCGATCGGTGCGACGAGTAGGACGCGCACCGCTTCGGCGACGCAGCAGACGGCCCACCAACGACAGGTCGGTGGGCCGTTTGCTGCCCGTTGGCTCAGGCTTCCGTGGCCAGCTGCACGTCCAGCTCGATCTTGACCGTGTTGCTCACCATCACCCCGCCGGTTTCGAGCGCCTGGTTCCAGGTGACGCCAAAGGCTTCACGGTCGATCTCGGTCGTGCCGGCGAATCCGGCCTTCTCGTTGCCCCAGGGGTCGGTGACCACACCGAGGAACTCCACATTGAGTTCGACCGGCTTGGTGACGTCGCGGATCGTCAGCTCGCCCGGGATCTTCCAGTCGTCGCCCTCGCGACGATGGGAGCCGGTCGAGCGGAATGTCAGGGCCGGGAACTTCTCGACGTTGAGAAAGTCGTCGCTGCGGACGTGCCCGTCACGCTGCTCGTCTCCCGTGGTGATCGATGCCGCGTCAAGGGTGACATCGACCGTGGACTGCTCGACGGGATCGGCGACGTTGATCGTTCCGGAGAACGACGCAAAGCGGCCGCGGACCTTGGTGACCACCAGATGCTTGACGACGAACTCGACGTTCGAGTGCGACGGGTCGATCACCCAGGTGCCGGTGGTGGGAAGCGCTGCGGTGGTGGTGGACATGATTGCTCCGTGGTTGACGTGTTCTTGGGTTGACGGGTTCTTGGGTTGACGGGTTCTTGGCGAGACGACGCCTGAAGGCGTCGGGTTCAGGTCGGTGGCGGGGTGTCCGCAGAGCCTGCTCGTCGGACAGCACCCGAAACGTTGCGTGTGCAACCATACCATGGACCGTTGATAGTGCAACCATTCCCCGCCTGCGTGTCGTCCATCCGCACGGTGTCGCGTCCTCGAGCGGAGGTTCGGGGCCAATTCGGCCTCTACCCGCAACGACGATGGTGGGTGGTCGGCTACGCGATGGGATGCCGACGCGGCTAGCGTGGGAGGACAACCGGCTCGAGCGACCAGGAGAACCCCGCCCGATGAGCGATCGCGCTGACTCACTGACGATCACCGACAACCGCACCGGCACGACCTATGAGGTCCCGGTCGAGGACGGCGCCATCCGGTCGATGGACCTGCGCCAGATCAAGACGTCTGACGATGACTTCGGGCTCCTCGCCTACGACCCTGCCTTCAAGAACACGGCCAACGTTCGCAGCGAAGTCACCTACATCGACGGGGACGAGGGCATCCTGCGTTATCGCGGGTATCCCATCGAGCAGCTCGCGGCGAAGTCGACCTTCCTCGAGGTGGCCTATCTGCTCATCCACGGGGAACTGCCGAACCAGCAGCAGACCGACGACTGGGTGCACGAGATCACCCACCACACCTTCATCCACGAGAACATCAAGACCTTCATCGACGGCTTCCACCACGACGCCCACCCGATGGGCATGCTCGTGTCGACCGTCGGCGGACTGTCCACGTTCTACCCGAAAGCCAAGGACATCCAGGACCCCGACAACCGGCACATGCAGATCATCCGGTTGATCGCGAAGTTCCCGACCCTGGCGGCGTTCGCGTACCGCCATTCGATCGGCATGCGGTACGCCTATCCCGACAACGACCTGTCCTTCCCCGGCAACTTTCTGAGCATGATGTGGAAGACCACCGAGTTGAAGTATGAGCCGAACCCGGTGCTCGAACGGGCGATGAACGTCCTGCTCATCCTGCACGCGGACCACGAACAGAACTGTTCGACCACCACGATGCGGGCGATCGGTTCGTCCGACGCCGATCCGTACTCAGCGGCAGCCGGTGCGGCTGCGGCGCTGTACGGGCCGAAGCACGGTGGCGCCAACGAGGCCGTTCTGAAGATGCTCGAGGAGATCGGGTCGGTCGATCAGGTCCCGGAGTACGTCAAGCTCGCCAAGGACGGCAACTTCCGCCTGATGGGCTTCGGTCACCGGGTCTACAAGAACTACGACCCGCGCGCCAAGGTCATCCAGGGCCTGGCCCACGAGGTCTTCGAGGTGACCGGGAAGAACCCGTTGCTGGACATCGCGGTCGAACTCGAAAGGATCGCGCTGGAGGATGACTACTTCGTCGAGCGCAAGCTCTATCCCAACGTCGACTTCTACTCCGGCATCATCTACCAGGCGATGGGCTTCCCGATATCGATGTTCCCGGTGCTGTTCGCCATGGGTCGCATCCCGGGGTGGCTCGCGCACTGGCAGGAGAACCTGCTGGACGAGGAACAGGCCATCGTGCGTCCCCGACAGCTGTTCGTCGGGCATGGCGCCCGCGACTACGTCGAGATCGCCGCCCGCTGAACGGCCCCGGTCAGCGGCGCCACGGACCGGTCCCTTC
>JBDNIX010000322.1:0-3229 GCA_041688045.1 Nitriliruptoraceae bacterium | reverse complement strand
GGTCAACACGTTCCTCGTGAGGGACCTGACCGCGCCCTTCGGCGGCTGTGGCATCTCGGGGATCGGACGCGAGGGCGGGCGCTACGCCCTGGAATTCCACGCGGACCTCAAGACCCTGCAGATCCTCGAGGACTCGACGGCCTGACGCCTCGTCCGCATGCCTGACGCCTCGTCCGCATGCCTGAGGGCGTGGTCGTGCTCGCATGGACGATCCCCGCGCGCACGATCAGGGATCGTCCCGGCGCATCACCGCTGGGGCTGACGGATGCCACGGAACTCCCAGTCGCCGCCCTGGGCGGTCGACAGGACCTCCTCGGATTCCGTCGGCTGCGCACCGACGTCCTCACGGATCGCGGTGGGGCCGTCAACGATCGTGTTGCGCAGCGTGCCGAGCCCTTCGACCTCCACCTCGACGATGTCGCCGGGTTCCACGGGCCGTGAGTTGGCGGGCGTCCCCGACAGGATCACGTCGCCGGGTTCGAGCGTGAGCGTGCGGGCGAGGTCCGCGACCAGGTAGGCCATGTCCCAGGTCATCTCTGCCGTGGTGCTGTCCTGCTTGACCTGACCGTTGACCAGGGTGCGGATGCGCATGCCGTCCCTCGGGTCCCAGGTGTCGGCGGCGACCAACCCGGGGCCGAGGGGGCACAGGGTGTCCGATCCCTTGACGCGCAACATCGATCCGGCGTCGGTGTCGCGAAAGTCGTGCAGGCCGTAGTCATTGGCGACCGTGTATCCGGCGATGTGATCCCAGGCATCGGCCGGAGCGACGTTGCGGGTGGTGCGCCCGATGACGATGGCGATCTCGCCTTCGTAGTTGAGCCACGTGCATCGGAGCGGGCGGACGACGTGGCCCTCATGGGCATTCAGCGCGCTGGTCGGTTTGTGGAAGAAGGTCGGCGCTGCCGGCAGCGTGGTTCCGAACTCCTCGACGCGCGACGCGTAGTTGAGATGAACGCAGAGGATCTTCGACGGAATTACCGGCGGAAGGTGGGTGGCATCGGTGATCGCGATCCGCCGCCCGTCCCCCGCGACCAGGTCCTGGTCGTCTCGCTGCACCGTGGTGGTGGCTCCGTCGAGCAGGATCCGTCGGGTCTCCATGGGCATCTCCTGGAGGCGATTGGCGGGTTGTTCGTTCGGCGCCGAACGGTAGCGGACGGGTGACCGGAGGGGCTCGCGAACGAGACGGTGACGGACTATCGTTCGGTTCCGAACGGTCGCCGGCGGGAGCACGTGGAACGGCACGTCCCTCCGGGCCGACCCCGTCGGCAGGGAGAACATCGAGGTGGCAGAGCTCGCAGGCTTCACATTTCCACGGACACCATCGGGGCGCGCATCGATCCTGCCGCCGCCGCCGTGGCACTACTCCGGCGATCTGCTGACGATCGAGTACCGCACCGACCCCGACCGCGTGATCGAACTCCTACCCGACGCGTTGGAACCGGCCGAGGATCCCGGGGCGGTGGCGCTGGTCTGGGCCGACTGGCAGTCGTGCGGGGACAGCCGGGAGGAACTGCTGGATCCCGTGCGGGCGCAGTACAAGGAGGTCTTCTTCGTCATCCGGGGTCGATATCGAGGCGAACACGTGTCGCGCTGTGCCTACATCTGGGTCGACAAGGACTACGCGATGGTGCGTGGCCACTACCAGGGGTATCCGAAGAAGCTCGGCTCGATCCACCAGACCCGACCGGTCGCGTACGGCAAGGCTGGACCACGGCTGGAGCCGGGTGGCCGCTTCGGGGCCACGTTGGCGGCCTACGACCGCCGACTCGCCCAGGCGACCTTCACGATCACCGGCACGTCGGACACCGGCGGCTTCGTCAACAGCCATGCGATGTACCACTCCCGCTACGTCCCGGCGATCGAGCCGGACGGCCCCCCGGCGCTGGACGAACTCGTGGCGATGAAGACGGTTGCTGGCGAAGCCGGCCCGATCTTCGTCGGCGACGCCGAACTCGAACTGTTCGCCGCCCCCACGGAGGAATTCGACCGGCTGGCGCCCCGTGAGATCATCGGCGCCTACTACCGGCAGGTCGGGGCCACCTTCGCCGGGGGCACCACCATCGAACGCTACGACCACTGACCGCGGTTCCGGTCAGCCACCGCTCGACCGCGGGAGCAACCGCCAACCCTCGACGTCAAGGACACAACCATGGGTGAGATCGTCGGTGTCGGGCTCGTGTCGCACGTGCCCACCATCATGTTCGACGAAGCGACGCGCAGGGAACTCAACGACGGCAAGGAGATCTCGCTGGTGCCCGGCCACCGGCGTCTTCGCTCCGAGGTGCTGGATCGTCTGCAGCCCGACACCATCATCATCCTCGACACCCACTGGTTCACGACCGTCGAGCACGTCGTCGCGTCCCACGCCCACCGCGAGGGCAAGATGACGTCGTCGGAACTGCCGCGGGGGATGAAGCAGGTTCCCTACAGCTACGACGGCGATCCGGAACTGGCCAACCTCATCGCCAAGCACGGCAATGCGCTCGGCACACCCACCCACGCTGAAGACGACCCCTATCTCACCGTCTACTACGCGACCATCAACCTCGTGCACCACCTGCAGAAGCACGAGCGGTTCGTGTCGGCGTCGATCGTGCAGACGGGCGAGGACGACGACTTCCTGACCTTCGGACGGGCCATCGGCGACGCGGTGGCGGAGTCCGACCGTCGCGTCGTCGTCCTGGCCAGCGGCGGGATGAGTCACACGTTCCATCGGTTGAAGGTCATCGACCAGCACGAGGCATCCGACCCCGTCCACATCGTCACGCCGGAAGCGCGGGCCGCTGACGAACAACGCCTGGAATGGATGCAGGCCGGCGATCACGCACGCATCATCGACGAGATGGACGTCTATCACCCCCACGCCCCGGAGGGCGGGTTCGGCCACTTCCTGGCGATGATCGCCGCTGTCGGCGGACGTGACTGCACGGCTAAGGGACAGCTGTACTCCGACTACGAAAACGCCACCGGAACCGGCCAGGTCCACATGTGGTTCGAACGTCCCGCCGACGGCTGGACGGCGCGTTGACCCGTAGGTTCGTGGGACCGTTGGCCAGCCCCCGGGCCCGGCCACTGGACACGTGCCCGATGCCAGGCCGGCCCCGGCGTGCTTCGCTACGACATCGGACCGACGACCGTCGGCCGGAACAGGCTGCCTGGCGTGCGCCGGGCAGGGCGCGATCAGGGAGTCGTCGATGGATTCGCATCTGGCGGACGTATGGTTCCGGCT
>JBDNIX010000321.1:0-6650 GCA_041688045.1 Nitriliruptoraceae bacterium | reverse complement strand
GATGTCGACACGCTCCAGCAGGTTTTCCACGACCGTCAGCTTGTCGCTGACCTTGGCACCCCCCAGGATCGCGAGGTAGGGGCGCGCCGGATCGGCCAACAGGCCCCCGAGCGCGTCCAGCTCCCGTTCCAGGAGCAATCCGGCGTATCCCGGCCGGCGGGCCGGGATGCCGGAGATCGATGCATGCGCTCGATGAGCGGCACCGAAGGCGTCGTTGACGTACGCGTCGCAGTACGAGGCCAGAGCGTCGGCGAACGCACCATCGTTGGAGGTCTCTCCGGCGTCCCACCGCAGATTCTCCAGCAACAGCACCTGGCCCGGTTGGAGATCGGCCGCTTTCGATCGCGCATCGTCACCGACCACGTCGTCGGCCATGGCGACTGGCGCACCGAGGAGTTCGGCGAGCCGCCGACCGACCGGGGCCAGCGAGCTCGCCGGATCCGGCGTTCCCTTCGGTCGGCCCAGATGGGAGGCGACCACGACCGTGGCTCCACCGTCGAGCAACCGTCGGAGGGTCGGCACTGACGCCTGGACCCGCAGGTCATCGGTGATGACCCCGTCCCGGATGGGCACGTTCAGATCGGCACGGACGAACACCCGCTTGCCGGCGGGGTCGAGGTCTGCCAGCGTGCGGACCCCGTCGAGGAGGGGGGAGATCACAGCCGCTCGCCGATATAGGCCGCCGCCTCCGCCAGCCGGGTGGAGTAGCCCCATTCGTTGTCGTACCAGCCGAGCACCTTGACGAGCTTGCCGTTGGCCAGGGTCGACGGCGCATCGAAGATGCAGGAGTGCGGATTGCCGACGATGTCGATGGACACCAGGGGGTCTTCGCTGTACTCCATGATGCCCTTCAGCGGACCGTCGGCCGCAGCCTTCATGGCGGCGTTGACCTCGTCCTTGGTCACCTCTCGGTCGAGGATCAGCGTCAGGTCGGTGATCGAGCC
Source organism: Nitriliruptoraceae bacterium (assembly GCA_041688045.1). Taxonomy (GTDB): domain Bacteria; phylum Actinomycetota; class Nitriliruptoria; order Nitriliruptorales; family Nitriliruptoraceae; genus CSSed11-175R1. The sequence continues at coordinate 5,706 of JBDNIX010000321.1, read as the reverse complement.
ATCAGGGATCGGGACGCGGAGCGCCATGCCACCGAGGCGACCTTCCAGTTCCGGGAGGGCAAGCGACGCCGCCTGGGCCGCGCCGGTGGTCGTCGGCACGATCGACACGGCGGCAGCCCGGGCACGACGCGGATCCTTGTGCGGCGCGTCATGAATGTTCTGGTCACCCGTGTAGGCGTGGATCGTGGTCATCAGGCCCTGCGCGATCCCGAAGCTGTCATTGAGGACCTTGGCCATCGGCACGACCGAGTTGGTGGTGCAGGAAGCCATCGAGATGACGTCGTGCTCGGCCGGGTCGTAGTCGCCCTCGTTCGCGCCCAGGACGATGGTGACATCCTCCTGCTTGGCGGGGGCGGAGATGAGAACCTTCCTGGCGCCCGCGGTGAGGTGCTTGGCGGCAGCGTCCCGTTGGGTGAAGAACCCGGTCGATTCGACCACGATGTCGACCCCCATGTCCTTCCACGGCAGCGCGGCGGGGTCCCGTTCGCTGAGCACCTTGATCGTCTTGCCATTGACCACGATGTCGTCACCGACCACCTCGACGGTCCCGTCGAAGCGACCGTGCACACTGTCGTACTTCAGGAGCATCGCCAGCGCTTTCGTGTCGGTCAGGTCGTTGACCGCGACGAACTCCAGGTCGACCCCGTGTTTCATGGCGGATCGCAGAAGGTTGCGACCGATCCGGCCGAAACCGTTGATGGCGACACGAGTGGTCATCTGTGCTCTCCTCAGTCAGCGTGAAATCTGTCGACGTTGAAATCTGTCAGCGTGTTACGAGCGTGCCACAAGGCCGGGTCGGCCGCGGGTCGGCCAGCGTGAAGTGGTCACTGCCCCCGTACCTGGAACCCCGTACCTGGAAGCGCTGTCATCGACACTACCAGCGAGGTTCCGGCCGCTCCAGGGTCGTGTGGCCCCGGTCACGCGGCCGGTGGTGGGCTCATCGCTCCGGCGTTCGCTCATCGGCCATGGCCAGGATGCGGGCCAGGCGACGGTGCACCGTGGACTTGCCGACGGGAGGGTTCAGCAATTCGCCGATCTCCACCAGAGACGCCGCTGGGTTGGCCAACCGCGCCAGCGCCACGTCGCGCAGGTCGTCATCGAGCGTCTCGAGGCCGAGTCGGTCGAGAGCCGCTTCGACCGCCTGCACCTGAGCGGATGCCGCCTCGATGGTGCGGTTGACGTTTGCCGCGTCCGCATTCGCCAGCCGGTTGGCCTCATTGCGCAACTGGTGCCGGAACCGACGCTCGTCCCACTGCATGAACGCCCCCGGGGCGCCGACCAGCACGAGCAGATCGCCGATCGCCGAGCCGGACTTGCAGACCACCCGGTCGCGGGCGTCCGCCGTCACGGTCGTTTTCGCCGACAACCGAGCGTTCAGCAACTGTGACAGTCCGACGGCCACAGACGCCGACCCCGTCGCGATCTCCAGGTGCGCAGGTCGTCCCGGAGCGGAGAACGAGGCCGCCGCCAGGACGGCACCACGCAGGTAGGCCGGCTCCTCGACATCTCCCAGATCGTCCGGCACCGAGTGTCGCAGATGCCCGTCCCCGTCGATCAGCCCCAGATCCCGGATCAGGGGACGCGCGTCGGCGACGCGCACCTCGTACCGGCTCCGCCGCTGTACGCCCGCCGGCGCCCGTACCGCGAGTTCCGCGCGGATCCCGTAGCGGTGTTGCAGAAGCGAGAACACCCGACGGGCCACGGCCCCCGACGACGATGCCAGCACCAGGCGCATCGCCCCGCCCCCGCCCGTGACGGTGAGGATTCCGGCGAAACGACACAGTGCCGCCAGTTCCGCCGCAACCTCGCGGTCGGTACCGAGCGGCCGGCTCGCCAACTCCTGACGCACGGATTCGGTGAAGCCGGAGGCAGCCATCAGGCGTCGAGCAACCGGGCGAACAGCCCGCAGAGCAGCGCGGGGTCATGCCCGTCATCGCCGTCCAACAGGTCGAGGATCTCCACATGGCCGACACGGCGGCGCAGGGCCACCCGATCGACAATCAGCGGGACACCACCTCCCGACGGAGCCAGACCCTCGTGCGCCGCCACCACATCGATCCGCAGGTTGCCCACATGCTCCTCGAGCGTGTCGATGTGATCCACCAACTGCATGCCTTCGGTTTCGCCCGGCTGCTCCCGCAGGTTGCCGATCAGGACCACCTGGCCGGCGGCCTCGTCGATCGCATCCGCGATACCTGGCACCAGCAGGTTCGGCAACAGGCTCGTGTACAGCGATCCGGGCCCGAGCACGATCAGATCCGCCGTCCGGATCGCGGCAACGGCTTCCGGTGTCGCAACCGGGTCGGACGGCTGGAGCCACACCCGTTGCAGCCTCGCCGTTGCTGCCACCGCGGCCTGGCCGGTCACCGCACCGTCGGCGGTCTCCGCATGGAGGGTGATGGGGGTCGTGGTACATGGCAGCACGCGTCCGGGGACGCCAAGAAGTTCCGCCAGCTGGTCCAAGGCCGCAACCAGGTCCTGTCCGGACAGATCATGCAGCGCGATCAGCATCAGATTGCCGAGGCTGTGGCCCGACAACTCGCCCCGCCGGAACCGGTACGACACCAGGTCCCGCAAGCGGCTGTCCGCCGCCAAGGCGGTCAGGGCCATGCGCAGATCGCCCGGCGGCGCGACGTCCAGATCGCGGCGCAGACGGCCGGACGATCCGCCGTCGTCCGCGACGGTCACCACGGCGGTGACGTGGTCGACCACCTGCGGCAGCGCCCGGAGCGTCCTGGCACTGCCGTGACCCCCACCGATGGCCACCGCCCTCCGCCCCGGGCGCAAGGTGGTGGACGCGGTCATTCGGCGCCCAGGTCCCGATGTTGCACGGTGACCGGCAGACCGGTCGTTTCGCGCAGGTGCTCCCCGATCGCGTCGCTGATCGCCACGGACCGGTGCTTGCCGCCGGTGCAGCCGATCGCCACGGTCAGATAGCGCTTCCCCTCAGCCACGTATCCCGGCACAACCAGATCCAGCAGGTGCTTCAGCGCATCCATGAACGGTCCCGCGGCCGGTTGGCTGAACACATAGTCACGGACCTCCGGGTCCCGGCCCGTGAACGGTCGCAGCTCGTCGACCCAGTGCGGGTTCGGCAGGAACCGGACGTCGAACAGCAGGTCGGCATCACGTGGCGAGCCCCGCTTGAAACCGAACGAGACGACATCGATCTGCAGCCGCGCTGCATCGGGGTCGTCCACGAGCGTCAGAACGCGGTCCCGGAGTTCGTGCACATTGAGTTCGGTGGTGTCGATGATCAGGTCGGCCAGCCCCCGCAACTCCTGGAGCAGCTCCCGTTCGCGCTGGATCCCGACGAGGACACCCGCGTCCTCCGCAGCGGGGTGCAGGCGCCGGGTCTCCTCGAAACGGCGGACCAGCGCCTCGTCGTCCGCTTCCAGAAACACCAGGCGGACATCGGCTTCGCTGCGCTGCAATTCCCGGACGGCGTCGAAGAGTTCCCCGAAGAACTCACGACCCCGGACATCGGCCACCACGGCCAACTTCGTGACCGAGGAGCCGGGCGCGAACGCCAGATCGACGACCCGTCCGATCAGCATCGGAGGCAGGTTGTCGATCACGAACCACCCGAGATCCTCGATCACGTTCGACGCCGTGGATCGGCCCGCTCCCGACATGCCGGACACGATCAGGATGCGGGGGCGACGCGAGTCGCCGGTGGCGTCGCGCGGCTCCGGATCCTGCGGGGTGGTCATGGCGCCGCTCAACCGTGCTCCTTTACGTGGCGATCAGGCCTTCGTCGTCGGTCCGGTCGCGGACGCACCCTCCGTGAGATCATCGACCGCGTCGGCGGGCCCTTCGCCGAGGTGCTCGGTCACCACCGTCGCGATCCTATGCGAGATCCCCGGCACGTCCGCGAGGTCGTCGACCGACGCCTGCCGGATCGCGGCGACCGATCCGAACCGTTCCAGCAGGGCCTTGCGGCGCGTCGGCCCCACGCCGGCGATCTGATCCAGTTCAGAGGTGGTGATCCCCGAGGTACGCCGGGACCGCTGGTAGGCGATGGCGAACCGGTGCGCCTCGTCGCGCACACGCTGCACCAGGAAGAGGGCCTCGCTACCTCGAGGCAGTACAACCGGGCGGCGCGCACCGGGCCGCCACAGTTCCTCGAATCGCTTGGCCAGTCCGACGAACGCGGTGTCGTCGGTGGGCAGATCGCGAACGCCGTCCAGCGCGGCGTTCAACTGCCCGACTCCCCCGTCGATGATCACCAGGTTGGGCGGATAGGCGAAGCGTTTCGGGCCGGTCTCGTCGACCGGTGCCGCGCGTTCCTCGGACAGCCGACCGAACCGGCGTCGCAACACCTCGCGCATGGCGGCGAAGTCGTCGTTGGTATCCACCGACAGCTTGAACCGTCGGTAGTCGCTCTTGCGGGGCAGACCGTCCTCGAACACGACCATCGAGCCCACCACCTCCGTCCCCCCGAGGTGCGAGATGTCGTAGCACTCGATTCGCAGTGGTGCCTCGTCCAGATCCAGAGCCTCCTGCAGTTCCTTCAGCGCCTTGGTGCGGCTGTCGAAATCGCTGGCGCGCTTCAGGCGGGTCCGCTGGAATGCTTCGCGGGCGTTCTCCTCGACGGTGCGCAGGAAGGTGAGCTTGCTCCCCCGCTGCGGCACGTGGAACCGCACCTGCTGGATCGGACGCCCCCGTTGCCCGGCGCGGGTGGTGCGGCGCTGCTCTGCCAGCAGTGTGCCCAGGGCATCGGCGTCATCCGGTTCCACGGGGACCAGCAGTGACGGCGGGATATCGTCGTCGCGTTCGGCATACAGCTGCAACAGGAACGACGTCAGCAGTTCGGCCGTGGACAGCGGCTCGACCTTGTCGACGCTCCACCCCTTTCGGCCCACAAGACGGCCGCGACGCACGAAGAAGGCCTGAACTGCCGCCTCCAGTTCGTCCTCGTGCACCGCGACGACATCGAAGTCCTCGGGACGTTCGCTGACGACCTGCTGCTTCTCCATCGCGCGCTTTGCCGCGAGCAGTTGATCGCGGCGACGGGCAGCCACCTCGAAGTTGAGGTCTTCGGCGGCCCGCTGCATGTCTGCTTCGAGTTCGCGCAGCACCGGGCCGGTATGGCCATCGAGGAAGCTGGCCAAGCCGTCGACCAGCTCGCGATGTTGGTCGGGTGAGACCACTCCGGTGCACGGCGCGGCACAGCGATCGATGTGGTGGAGCAGGCAGGGACTGCCCGATCGGGCGGCCCGATCGAAAACCCCCTGCGAACAGGTCCGGACGGGAAAGACCCGCAACAGCAGGTCGAGCGTCTCCCGGATCGCGTAGGCGTGCGCATAGGGACCGAACCGCCGATCACCCTTGGCCACCGCGCCGCGCTGCACGCGAGCCCGCGGAACGTCCTGCGAGGTGGACAGCACGAGGTAGGGATACGACTTGTCGTCGCGGTACCGCACGTTGTAGCGGGGCCGGTGACGTTGGATCAGGGTGTACTCGAGATGCAGCGCCTCCACCTCGGAGTCGACCACGATCCACTCGACGGACCGAGCCGCCTCCAACATCGCACGGGTCCGCGCCGCGATGCCACCCCAGGCCTGGAAGTAGCTGCCGAGTCGGCTGCGGAGCGATTTCGCCTTCCCGACGTAGACCACCCGGCCGTGTTGATCCTTGAACTGGTAGCACCCCGGCGCGTCGGGGACACTGCCGGGATCGGGACGGAAACTGGTGGCCGGGTTG
>JBDNIX010000320.1:0-16492 GCA_041688045.1 Nitriliruptoraceae bacterium | reverse complement strand
TGACCGAGGTGTCCTGGATCGTGCGCTTCGAGGACGGCAGTCAGCAGGAGCGGCAGTTCTTCCCTCAGCACACGATCGACGGTGCGGACGCCGACGCGCTGGAACTGACGCACTACCACCAGCGCATCGCCCCCCAACCCAAGACGCCGGCGAGCGTGTGGCTGCCCCTGCTCCTCGAGGATGCCCGGGATGCGGTCCTGGTCGGCGCGGTCCCGGACTTCGATGCCCGCCACCTCGAGCTGATGTGCCACAAACTCGGCCTGGAACCGACCTGGGACCATCACCTGCTGGACGTCGAGACGCTCGCGCTGCCGCTGCTCGCCCCAGGGCCTGAGACGCCCCGCGGCCTGGCAAAGACCTGCGCCGGGCTGGGTGTCCCGCACGACCGTGACCAGGCGCACGGAGCGTTGTACGACGCCCAACAGGCCATGCGGGCCTTCGACGCGGTCTGGGATCTGGTCGCCGAACTGCGGGCGTCCGGTGATCCACTGCCGGCGCCGATTCCCCGCAACGGGCGCAACGGCAAGAACGGTAAGGCCCAGCAGGCCAACGAGGACACCGGCGATGTCACCGCATCGCCGGCGTCCACCGACGCCCCCGGCGATCAGCCGACTCCGACCGACGGACCAACCGCCTGATCACGGCGCGTCGGGGTCGATCCCGGCCACACGCAGGGCCTTGACGACGTGCTCCCGGCTGGCACCGTCGCCTGTCGGTGGGAAATCGCAGGCCGCGAGCCCCTCGGCCAGGGCCCGGGCGAGCTGCTCCGGCGCCTCGCTCGCCACCGGAGCGACGAACAGCGTCAGGCGTTGCGCCGGATCCCCGGGATCGATCAGGTCGAAGCGGTGGGCGCAACGATCCCAGACGATGACCGGATCGCGGCCGGTGTCGAACCAGATGTCCGCCGTCTCGCGCAGGCCGGGCGCCGGGACACGGCGACCATCCGGCACGCCATCGGCGTCCGCGGCACTCATCGATCGGGCTTGCGGTGGTCGCGGATTTCCCGGCACCGGACGCAGACGTCGGTGATCGGCCGTGCCTCGAGGCGCTCCGCCGGGATCTCGTGCCCACATTCGTCGCAGAACCCGTAGGTCCCGTCGTCGAGTTTGGTCAGCACCCGGTCGATCCCGCTCAACGATTGAGAGATCGACATCGCTGCCGCCGTCGTGCTCAGCCGTTCCACCGCCTCGGTGGTCCCGTCGCCGATGCGCTTGCCGAACGCCACGACAGCAGTTTCGTCGGGGATCTCGGTCAGGCGCGCGAGCTCCGCGGTCAGTTCACGTTTGCGGTCCGCCAGGTGCTCCCGCAGTTGGTCGTGATCCACCGCTCACCCCTCCGCGACGGACTCGAGCAGGCGTCGCCGCAACAGGTCCAGCGCGGCGCTGCCCAGTCGTGCGATGACCTGCTCACGATCGCCGGGGACCCGACGCCCATGCACCTCGACGTGGCCGTCGGGGTGCGCCAGAGCCCAGAAGCACGACCCGACCGGCACATCGCCCACCGTGGTCGGGCCGGCGACGCCGGTGACCGCGATCCCCCAGTCGGCCCCCGTCCGTCGACACACGGCCGCAGCCAGCGCCTCGGTGACGGGGCCGCTGACGGGTCCGTGCTGCGCCAGCAGGTCAGCAGGGACATCGAGGAGACCGTGCTTGGCGTCGGTGGCGTAGACGACGACCCCGCCGATCAGGGCCGAGGACGCACCGGGGACCCGGCCGAGTCGCGCGGCCACGTCGCCCGCGGTGGCGGACTCGGCGGTGGCGATCGTCTGTCCCGCGGTGGTCAACAGCCGCAGCACGACCTGTTCGAGGGAATCGTCATCGACCCCGACCACGGCGTCGCCGAGCGCACCCGACACCTCGTCGACCACGGGCTGGGAGGCCAACCGTGCACCGTCGCGATCGTCGGCCGACACGGTCAGGCGGACCTGGATCTCCGACGATTTGGCCAGGAAGGACAGGGTCACGTTGCCGTGTGCCTCCAGCAGCGGTTCGATGATCGCGGCCACGTCCGATTCGCCGCGTCCGACGACGTGCACCACGCGGGTGACCGTGGCGCGGACGCCGGCGAGTTGCCGAACCTCGTCGTTGACGTGGCGGGCGAACAACTCGCGCATCTCCCACGGGACACCCGGCAGCGCGATCACGCGGGTCGGGGACGGCTCGAGCAGGGTGATGCCGAACGCCGGGGCCGTCCCGACGGGCGGGTAGGGCGTGGCCCCGGCCGGGATCCGGGCCTGCTTGAGGTTCTGCGGCGCCATGGGACGGTTCATCGACGCGAACCGGGCGGCGATGGCCTCCTCGAGGTCCGGCTGGTGTTCGTTCTCCACCCCTGCAGCGGCCGAGACCGCTTCACGGGTCAGGTCGTCGACGGTCGGTCCGAGCCCACCCCCGACGATGACCAGTTCCGCCCGGCCGGCCAACCATCGTAGGCTCTCGACGAACTCGTTCAGGTCGTCGCGAACAGCGAGGTGGTGGATCACCTCGACACCGAACTCACGCAGGCGCAGGCTCAGCCAGGTGGCGTTGGAGTCGGTCAGATCACCGAGGAGGAGTTCGCTTCCGACCGACAGCACCGCGGCGCGCAGTGGTTGGTCGGCGGTGCGGAAGCGGACGCCGTCCAGGGTTCCCGGTGTCACGCACCGCCTCCGTTGCGAGCAACCCGGGACAGTCGCCCGGCGCGAAACGCATAGTCGATCCCCGACCAGATGGTGAACAGCACGGCGACGTACAGCGCCCAGAGCCCAACGTCGTCGGGTGCGCCCGGCAGCAGGAACGCCGCCACGGCGACGACCTGCGAGGTGGTCTTGACCTTGCCCCAGACGGAAGCCGGCATGACCACGTCCAGGCGGCGCACCATGCTGACGCGCAGCAGGGTGACCGCCACCTCCCGGGCGATGATGACCACGACCGCCCACACCGGCAGTTCACCCACGTAGGCCAGGCTGGCGAGCGATCCGATGATCAGCAGCTTGTCTGCGATCGGGTCCGCCAGCTGTCCCCAGGTGGTGACGCCGTGCCACCGCCGGGCAACCCAGCCATCCACCGAATCGGTCGCTGCCGCAAACAGGAAGATCCCGAACGCCCACCAGCGTGGGTTGGACCCGTCCTGCACGAGCAGAACGAGGATCACCGGAACGAGCGCCGCGCGCAGGAAGGTCAGCAGGTTGGGGACGTTGAACCAGTGCGGTTCGTCCCGGCGCAGTTCGTCGAGCGGGACGGTCGCCGGTTCGTGGCGGTCACGCTCGTCGAGGTCCCTGCGTTCCTCCACCGCTCACCCGCTCTCTGTCCGGTCTCCGTGCGCTCAGGTCGGTGCGGTCATGCGGATGCCCGGTCGACCGTGGCGATCAGGTCCACGCCGACGGCATCGACGACCGTGGCGGTGACGGTGCGTCCGACGGGCAGGTCCGCCGGAGTGGAGACTAGGCCGTCCGCCGGAGAGTTCGCCGCAGCACCCGTCGGTGTGCGGGTCGTGATGAGCTGGATGTCGCCGTCGGTATCGGGGGCCTCGCGGTAGGACCGGCCGAGCGTCAGGCTGGCCCCGTCCTCGTCCAGACGCTCCTGGACCGTGACCTCCAACGCTCGTCCGATGAAGCGACGGGCGGCCTCGTCGGCCAGCTGCTCCTGTAGTTCGCTGACCCGCCGCATCCTCTCGGCGGCGAGAACCGCCGGGACCTGATCGTCCAGGTGGTCAGACGGGGTGCCGTCCTCACGGCTGAAGGCGAACAGGCCGACCCAGTCCAGTCGGTGCTCCGTGAGGAACTCCTCCAGCACCTCGACGTCCCGGTCGGTTTCGCCGGGGAAGCCGAGGATGAAGTTGGAACGGAACACCGCCTCCGGATCCAACGCACGGATGCGCGTGATGAGCTCACCGAACCGCTCGTGGTCCCCGGACCGGGCCATCCGCGCGACCACCGGTCCACTGACGTGCTGCAGGGACAGGTCGAAGTAGGACGCGACCTTGGGCTCCGCGGCGATCGTCTCCAGCAGCGGTGCGGTCAGTTCGGCCGGTTGGAGGTACATCAGGCGGAGACGTTCGATGCCGTCGACTGCGGACAGTTCGCGCAGAAGCCTCGGCTGCAGGCTGCGCCCGCCGTCCAGGTCCTTGCCCCACGAGGTGGTGTTCTCGCTGACCAGCACGAGTTCGCGGGCCCCCTGGTCGGCCAGCCAGGCAGCCTCCGCCACGATCTCGTCGAACGGTCGCGACCGGAATCGGCCGCGGAAGGACGGGATGGCACAGAAGGTGCAGACCCGATCGCACCCGGAGGCGATCTTCAGGTACGCCCAGGGCCGGCCGTCATGGGCCCGGACCGGGAAACGGGGTCCAGAAGCCGGCATGCGGTCGAGTTCGTCCTGCCCGGGAACGTCGCGCACCGGCCCGTCCGGTTGGTGGTCGGAGTTCTCCAGCACCGTCAGCCCGAGGACGGACGCAGCCGTACGATCGGCCGACGGTGCCACCATCAACGGCAGGTCCCGTCCGAGCGGGCGGCTGCCGGGATGCGCCGCGCCGACACCGATGACGCGGTCGGTGACCCGTCCTCCGAGCACGTCGTCGATGATCGCCGGCAGACGGCCGTACCCGTCGAAGCCGACGATCGCATCGGCTTCCGGGATGGCCTCGGCCAGTTCCTGCGGGTACCGCTGCGCCATGCATCCGACCACGACGACCGCGCGGGCCGAGCCGTCGTCCTTGAGCGTGCAGGCCTCCAGGACCGTGTCGATCGATTCCTGCTTGGCCGGCGCGATGAACGTGCAGGTGTTCACCAGGACGACATCGGCCGCCTGCGGGTCATCCACCATGGTCGCGCCGTCACGATGGAACAGCCCGGCAAGTTGGTCGCTGTCGACCTCGTTGCGTCCGCAGCCGAGGGTGATGACGGCGACGCGCTTAGGGACAGCGGCGTCGGCGGCATCAGCAACCACAGGTCCGGGGCGATGGGGTGTGACGACGTCGGACACGAGAGAACTCCAGATGATGACGTACAGAGAATCGGCCACAGCGGTGCGCCACGGCGGGCAGTGGATCAGACCGGTTCGTACCCGTCGGGGGTGAATCGAAGTTCGACGACCTCGCCACTGCCGCCAGCCGGTCCGATGTCCTCACCGTTGTACTGGACCCGGACCCCGCCGGCGTTACCGAGGCGCACGATGACCTCAGACTCGCCCACGTACTGCAGGGTTTCACCCGCCTCGACGACCTCTTCCAGGATTACCGCGCCGTCCTGGCTGACACGCATCCACGAGGCGTCCTCCAGGGCGAGCACGACTTCGACCCCCTCGAATTCGGGTTCGGGATCTGGTTCGGGTTCAGGCTCAGGTTCGGGGGTGGGCTCCGGTTCAGGATCGGCGTCGTTCCCCCCGTCGTCATCGTCGGTCGCTTCATCGTCGGTGCCATCGGGTGTCGACGGCGCACTCTCGGGAGGTGTTCCGACGGGTTCGTCGTCCCCGGCCGTGTCCGGGGTCGGCGATCCGATGACGCCGAGGAAGATGATGCCGGCGACCACCACGACGGCGACGAGGGCCCACGCCGCCCAGGCGGGTGGGGTCGTGGCCCGCGGGCCACCTCCGGTGTTGACGGGGACGACCATGTTCGACGAAGGGCTCGCATCCTGCTCACCGATCTCGCGGCGGAACGTGGCCACCAGCGGTTCGGGATCCAGACCCAACTCGACGGCGTAGCTGCGCAGGAACCCCTTCGCATAGACGTCTCCCCCGAAGGCGTCGAAACGCTCATCCTCGAGGTCCTGCAGTTGACTGGTGCGAGCACGCACCGCCCGGGCCGCGTCCTCGAGGGAGCGGCCCTGCGTCTCCCGGGCCTCCCGGAGAGTCTCACCGATACCGGTGCTCACAGCGTCCTTCTGGGTGGGAGGTCGACACGCAACGACGGCCGGCCCGACCATGGAGCCCGACCATCCAGGACGGGCGGCCGGTACACCGGGTGTACCGCCGCCGACCGTGCTGGTACAGGCCGACCCCACCAGCGTAGGACCGACTGCGCGCTCCCGCATCACCGGCGCGCGCCCGACGGATGCGGTACCCGAGCGAACCCGGAGCTACGCTGCTCCACATGAACGCATCCCGGAAGCTCGCCCTCATCCTCAGCGCCGCTGTGGCGTCGCTCAGCCTGCTGGCCGGCCCCGCCCTCGCCGTCGAGGACGACCCTGCGCCCACCGACGACGACAGCGGTCAGATCACGATGGCAGAGACGCCTCGTGACCGTCTCGGGCTGATCCTCCTGGCCGTCCTGTTCACGGGAGGCGGCATCGCATTCGTCAATGGGCGACGTCAGCTCAAGGGAGAGCGCGACCAGGCCAGCGGCGAGTTCCGCTGGCGCTGACGCCGGCCGGTTTCAGCGACCGGACGCCAAACGCGTTTCGCGCCACGGGACGGTCAGAGCACGTTGCGCTGTCGAGCGTCGTCCAGTTCCTCGGGTGACCACAGGACGTCGCGCGCCTTCGAACCCTCGTTCGGGCCGACGACGCGCAGTTCCTCAAGTTCGTCCATGAGGCGTCCGGCCCGCGCGAAGCCGATCCGCAACTTGCGCTGCAGCATCGAGGTGGAGCCGAGCCCGCTGACAACGACCTGCTCCGCAGCACGGCGCAGGAGTGCCTCGTCGGAATCGTCGTCACCGCCACGCACCTGATCGACCTGCTCGGCGGCTTCTCCAGCCTTCACGACGGGTTCGAACTCCGCTTCACGTTGGGACGTGCAGAACTCGACGGCCGTGGTGATTTCGCGCTCCGTGACCCAGCAGCCCTGGAGACGCGAGGGCTTGCCCTGGCTGGCAGGCAGGAACAGCATGTCGCCCTTGCCGACCAGCTTCTCGGCGCCGTTCGCGTCCAGGATCGTGCGGGAATCGGTCTGCGAGGCGACCGCCAGCGCCAGTCGTGACGGGATGTTGGCCTTGATCAGACCCGTGATGACGTCCACCGACGGTCGCTGCGTCGCGATGATCATGTGGATACCGACGGCTCGCGCCATCTGGGCGATCCGACAGATCGCATCCTCGACATCACGGGGTGCGACGAGCATGAGGTCAGCGAGCTCGTCGATGACGAGCAGGATGTAGGGCAGCGGTTTCGCGTCGATGTGCGTCTCGGTCGGATCACCGTCGGCGTCCACGCCGGGTGGGCCGGGACGGGGTGCGACCTCGCCGGCGGCCACGGCATCGTTGTAGCCGTCGATGTTGCGGTAGCCGAGCTGCGCGAGGAGCTCATACCGCTGCTCCATCTCCTTGACGCACCACTGCACCGCATCGGTTGCCCGGCGTGGGTCCGTGACGACCGGGGACAACAGATGCGGCGCTCCGCCGTAGGCGTTGAGCTCGACACGTTTGGGGTCGATCAGGATCATGCGCACCTGATCGGGCCGCGCCCGCATGATGATCGAGGAGATCATCCCGTTGAGCGTGACCGACTTCCCGGAGCCCGTCGCCCCGGAGACCAACAGGTGAGGCATGGTCGTGAGGTTGACCATCGCGGGCGCGCCCGCGATGTCGACCCCCACGGCGACGGTCATGGGATGCGGGTCGGCGGCGGCTTCGTTGGACCGGCGGATGTCGCCCAGGGTGATCAGGTCCCGCTGGCGGTTGGGCACCTCGACCCCGATCGCGGACTTGCCCGGGATCGGTGCGACGATGCGCACATCGGGGGCGGCCAGCGCATACGCGATGTCGTCGCCCATGTTGGCGACCTTCTTGACCTGGACCCCCGGGCCCAGCTCGATCTCGAACCGGGTGACGGTCGGACCGCGCGACCAGCGCGCCACGGTGGCGTCGATGCCGAACTGGTTGAAGGTCTCCTGCAGGGCAGCGGTCTGCGCCTCGATCGTGCGCGTGCCCTGCTTGCCCTGCAGCCGGCCGGCCTCCAGCAGATCGAGCGGCGGCAACTGGTAGTCGTCCCAGGACTCGACCGGCGCGACCTTCTTGGCCTTCTTGGCGCGACCGGTGGGGACCACCGCCCGCGGCATCGCGGGTTTCGGCACCACACCCGACTCGGCCACGGGCTCCTCCGTCGGCGGCGTCGCGGCGGCGTCCGGATCGTTCACGCCGTCGAGTTCCGGCTGGCTGGCGGTCTTGCCGGCCAGGGTCGCCCGGATCCGGGCGGCCTCGACGGTCTCCGTCGGGTGGTCGTCCAGTGACGACGGCGCGGTCCCACGGGCCCGACTGGCGTCGGCCAGGTCATCATCGATCACCAGAGCGTCGTCCGCCGACGGCTGGAACATCCGGCGGACGGCGGTGACGACGGCCGAGAAGGGCGTCGAGGTCACGATCAGCAGGCCGAGCGCGATGATGGCCGTGAGCACGGCTGCGGCACCCCAGATGGACAGGGCGTACACCAGGGGTGTGACGACGGCCAGACCGATCAGTCCGCCCGCCCGCCACAGTTCGCGCACCCCGTCGGCCAACTGGGGCGATCCGGCCAGCAGATGGATACCTCCGAGAATGCCCGCTGCCAGCAGTACGGAACCGACGGCGATGCGTCCTACCTCGGGGCTCGGCCGCCCGATGACGATCAGGAGGCCGAACCATGCCAGCAGGGCCGGGACGGCGTAGCCGACCAGCCCCAGCAGGCCGAGGCTGACCGCCTGCAGGAATTCCCCGACCGGTCCGGCCGCGTCCGCGTAGGTCCCGAGGCCGACGAGCACACCGAGCAGGATCAGCGCGATCCCACCGACATCCTCACGCTGCGCCCGCAGATGCGTGGCGAAGGCACCTGCGACGCGGCCCACGGGACCACGACGACGTCCTCCTCCTCCTCCGCCACCGCCGCCACCGCCGGCCTTCCCGGTCTTGGACCCCGTTGTGGAACCTGAACCCCCGGACCGGCCAGGGCTCTTCGATGTCGACGGAGCCGAACGGGAAGACGTCGACTTCTTGGCAGGAGACGCCTTCGACGCACGTTTGGCCGACCCGCCGGAGGACGGGCTCGCGGCCTTGCCCGCGCTCTTGCGGGTCGCCGCCGGCGACTTCTTGGATGCCACGAACGTCGACTCCGGATCTTGGTCGGGTCCCACCAACCGTGGGCCCGGACCCCAGCGTAACGCGGGGCGACAGCCGTGGAACTACACCCTCGGCCGGCCGGAGCCGAACGTGCGCCCGGTGCCGCTCCGCGATGTCCATCGCCGTGTCGCTCCGGCCAGGGTGACCCGCGGCCATCGCCGCGACGAACGCCCGGTCGATGCCGGCCGCTTGCTCCTTGATGGCCAGCCAGTCGTCCTTGGTGTACTGCGACGTGCGACGTTGCGACTGCTGCCACGCATCCGTGTCCCCCCAGCGTTCCTCCGCCTCCTGGGCGTGCTCGCCCGGATCGACGTCGCCGAAGACCTCGAACATCTCGTCCGGTGCCAGCCTGATACCCATGCTTCGTGCCTCCATCGTCCGTTCCAGCACCCGGAGGATGCCGTCGAGACGGTCACGTCGTGCGACCAGCAACTCGTGTTGCCGTCGGAGGTGGTCGTCGGCGTCGGTGTCGCCGTCCAGCAGACCGACGATCTCCTCCAGCGGGACGTCGAGTTCTCGGTAGACGCGGATCGGCCAGAGTCGGTCGAGATCCTCGTCGCCGTACCGGCGGTAACCCGCATGGCTACGGCCCGCGGGCACGAGCAGTCCGATGCGGTCGTCGTGGTGCAGGGTGCGCACCGTCACGTCCGCGAACCGGGCCATCTCGCCGACCGAATAGCCGGACATCGCACGAACCCTCCGGAGCCGAACCTCGGCCACCTCGACGCTGACGCTAGACCCTGACGTAACGTCAGGGTCAAGCCCCGCACCACGATCCGTTCCGACACCGGGGTCTAGACGTCCTGCACGACCGGAAGGATGAACGGGCGACGGCCGGTCTGGGACTTCCAATAGCGCCCGAGCGCCTGGACCACGTGCCGCTGCACCGCCTGCAGATCCTCGTAGCGGGCGGGCGCCAATCCGTCGAGCTCCTTGTCCACGGCCTTGCGTGCTGCCTCGAGGATGTCGTCAGCGTTGTCCTCGAACACGACACCCTTCTGGGTCACGATGGTGTCGCCGGCACGTTCGCGGGCGTGGGTGTCGACAGTGACGATGCACACGCAGATCCCGTCCTCACCGATCCGCCGCCGATCGCGCAACAGCGCAGGCCCGACATCGTCGAGCAAGCCGTCGATGTAGACGTGGCTGGTGGGCACGCCGGGTCCGCGGGTGACGTGACCGTCCTCGAGGTAGACGGTGTTGCCGTCTTCGCAGATCAACACATGGTCGTCCAGGCAGCCGGTCATGATCGCGATGTCGGCGTGCGCCCGCATGTGACGGTGTTCGCCGTGAACCGGAATGACGTATTCGGGTTCGAGGATGTTGTGGAACAGGATGAGATCGTCGCGGCTGGCGTGCCCGGAGACGTGCACCGGCGACACGCCCTTGTGGACCACCGTGCAACCTCGACGTGACAGATTGTTGATGGAGCGGAAGACGGCCTGCTCGTTGCCCGGGATCAGGCTGGAGGCGAGGATGACCAGGTCGCCCTCCCCCACGTCCAACATGCGGTGCTCACCGGCCCCCATCAGCGACAGGGCGCTGAACGGTTCCCCTTGCGATCCGGTCGACACCACGATCAGTTCGCGACGGTCGTAGCGGTCGACGTCCTTGGGCTCGACCGCCAGGCTGGCATCGAAGTCGAGGTAGCCCAACTCCTCGGCGATCGCCATGTTGCGGATCATCGAGCGGCCGACGAAGACGGGTCGCCGGCCGACGGCGACCGCCGCGTCCAGGACCTGCTGGATGCGGTGGACGTGGGACGCGAACGACGCGACGACGATGAGGCCTGTGGCGTCCATGACGTGCTGACGGATCTTGTCACCGACGGAACGTTCGGGTGGGACGTGTCCGGGGACGTCGGCCCCCGTCGAGTCGGCCAGCAGGAGGTCGATGCCCTCGTCGCCCAACCGGGCGAAGTGCGCCAGGTCGGTGGGTCGGCCGTCGATCGGGCTCTGATCCAACTTGAAGTCGCCGGTGTGCACGATCATCCCGTGCGGGGTCCGGAAGGCATAGGCCACGCCGTCGGGAATCGAGTGGCTGACCTGGACCGCCTCCGCATTGAACGGGCCGCATTCGACGACATCGCCGGGTGCGATCTGCTGGAAGTCCGGCGTCGGGAGCTGCGGCCATTCCTCCAACACGGACTTGCAGAACGCGATCGTCAGTCGCGTGCCGTACACCGTCACGGTGCGGTCAAGGGTGCGGATCAGGTACGGCAGGGCCCCGATGTGATCCAGGTGGCCGTGGGTCAGGAAGATGCATTCGACGTCGTCGGCGCGACTCGTCAACCAGCCCCAGTCGGGCAGGATCAGATCCACCCCCAGGTGTTCGGCGTCCGGGAACAGCACCCCGACGTCGACGACCGCGATGCGGCCATCCACCTCGATAGTGGCCATGTTCCGGCCGATCTCGCCCAGACCGCCGAGGAAGCTGACGTGGACCGGGGGGCTGGCGTCGGTGCGGCGCGAGCGTGGACGAGCGGTCATCTGGCGTCCTCAATCGGAGCGAGCGCGGCCATGACGGCCGCGACGGCATCAGGGGTGGCATTGGCGAGTGGCGCGCGGACCGGCCCGGCAGGCAGGCCGAGCGCCCGGAGAGCGCCCTTCAGGGGCCCGGGAGAGGCCTCGAGGAACAGCGCACGGTGCACCGGCAGACAGGCCAGATGCAGGTCGCGGGCACGAGCCGGGTCGGTCGGAAAAACCGCGACCATCTCGGCGAGTTCGGGGCCGACCAGGTGCGCGCTGACGGAGATGACCCCGACGCCGCCCACGGCCAGGAGCGGCAGGTTGACCTCATCGGCCCCGGACCACAGGTGGAACCCTCCGGGGGCACCGCGGGTCGCGGCCATGGTGTCGCCGGCCTTGCCGACGTCACCGGTTGCGTCCTTGACGCCGACGATGGTGGGGACCTCGGCGAGGGCCACCATCGTGTCCACATCGATCGCCCGACCGGTCCGCGACGGAATATCGTAGAGGATCATCGGCAGGTCGGTGACGCCGGCGATGGTCCGGAAGTGCTCGAGCAGACCACTCTGCCCCGGGCGGTTGTAGTAGGGCGTGACCACCAGGACCGAGTCCGCACCCTCCTCGGTCGCCCGGCGCGTAGAGGTGATCGCCGTGCGTGTGTCGTTGGACCCCGTCCCCATCATCACCGTCGCACGATCGCCGACGGCGTCCTTGACGGCCCGCAGCAACTCCCACGGCTCCTCGCCACGTAGCGTCGGGGACTCTCCCGTCGTGCCGTGGACGAGCACGGTGTCGGTGCCTGACGCGATCAGGTGCTCAGCGAGTTTGGCGGCACCCGCCGTGTCAAGCTCACCGTCGTCGGTGAACGGCGTCGCCATCGCCGTCACCACCCGGCCGACGCCAGGCGGTGGGTCGGTCCATCCAGGGGTCGTCATCGTTCTACTACCTGACATCGGGGACGCATCGCAGAGCCTGCGGTGCCTGGCCGCATCCTAACGGGCATGGCGGGTCATACGACCCCGCATGGCGGTGTCCGCCGCCCGTGCCTCTACCCTGGCGCTTCATCGCCGCGCGTGCCGCCCTGCACGAGCATCGCGCGCCCCGAGCCCGCGTACCGACATGAGGGGACCGCAATGCTCTGGCACATCGTCACGTTCGACATGGCCGATGTGGACGCTGCCAGCCGTGACCAGGTGGAAGCCCGCCTGGCGGGGCTGGCGGACCTTGACGTGGTCGCGTGGCTGGAGGTCGCGCGCGATGTCGACACCCCCACGACCACGGGCATGATCTCCTTGTTCGAATCGTACGCCGATCTGGAGGTCTACCGGACCCACCCCGACCATCTTCCGGTCGTGGAGACCATTCGTGGGCTGGGTATTCCGACCTCCCGCCTGGACGTCGCGGCACCACTCCCACCGGCGGCCACCAGATGATCGGGCCGCTACTGGCGCACGCCGGAGCGGGATCGACCTGGCAGGCCGCGGTGGTCGTGGCCGCTGTGGCGTTGGCGATCTGTGTCGCGCTGGCGACGCTCGACCTCATCCCGATGTCCGCCCCGGAGGACCTGCTCATCCCTGGGGCCGCTACGGCCATCGCAGCGTCCGTCGCCCCGCTCGGACGCACGTTGTTCTCCGACGGGATCGGCTGGGGCGTACCGCTGGCCGCCGTGTCGCTGGTGGCCCTGCTGCTGGCGGTGTTCACGCCCCTCGATCTCACCCCCAGTTCGCCGCTGGCGCTGGGTTCGTTGGCGCTCGCCGGCGTCACGATGTACCTGCTGTACGCCCCGCTCACGGTCGCGTTGCACCCGCCTGTCGATCTGCTGCCGCTGGCCGACGACAGTGAGATCACCATCGTCTCGCCCTCCGAGGGTTCGGTCGTGGACGCGGGGAACGTGGACGTGACCGTGGAGGTGACCGGCGGCAGCATCGGTGCGCCGGCCGCCCCGCTGGAGGAACTCAGCCCCGACCCCGAAGAGGCCGCTTCCCTGCAGGCATTCGTCAACGGCGACCCACAGGAGCTGGTCTGGGATGACGGCTGCACCGTGGATGACCCGTGTTCGAGCGTCAGCTTCGAGGTCACGGTCCCACCCGGCGAGTCGCAACTGACGGTCGAGTTCGTGCGCGGTGACGGCGCCCCCTTCGCCCCGCTGGTGGTGGACCGCGTCACGTTCACCGGGGAATAGCCCAGGCACCGGGATAGCCCAGCCACCCGGAATAGCCCAGGCACCGGGAATAGCCCAGGGGGCGCTCACCGGTGCAGTGGGCGTCCAGAGTGGCAGTAGTGCACCCGTCACCGCCCACCCGACGCTCAGTGGACGCGTGGCGGGCCGTCAGCCACGGGTACCGCGGACGAGCACATACGCGTACGCACCCGCCAACGCGAAACCGACCCCGACCGCGTCCAACCCACCACTCCCGAATGGCACGAGCGGTAGGCGGGTAATCCAGGACAGCCCCGAGAGCGGCATCCAGGGCAGCACCCCCAGGAGCAGGACGGCCAGGGCGACCCCGGCCAGCAGCCGGTCGCGGGCACCGGCCATGAGGCCGGAACCACTCAGCGCGCCCACGCCGACATAGCACGCCACGACCCACCAGTAGCTCGTCGATCCGGGATCACGTTGCACGGCGTCCCGCAGAGTGTCGGCCAGATCCAGCAGGAGCATGGGCACGACTCCCAGGGCCAAGCCCAGCAACGCCGAGCGCACACGCGCGTTCACGCGGCCCCCGATCCCGCGCGCTCCGCGCCACCCGATCCCGCGCGCTCTACGCGACGCCTCTCGGCGGCGCGCTCGGACTCCAGGCGTTCGAGTTCGTTGTCACCGTGATCAACGTGAGACATTGCGGCGGCGACGGCCGTATGCCCCGCCTGCTCGCCGATGAGGCGGTGCATCTCCTGCACCACGCGGCGGTACTGCGGATGGCCCTGCGGCGTCGAGCGCAACTCCAGCATCTGCATGGCCGCCCGGGCGTTCATCTGCATCGAATACCGCAGTCGATAGGCGAAACACACGGCGTACTGTGCCTGCACCGGATGGTCCGGGGCCAACGTCCCGTAGAGGGCAGCGGACCGTCCGAGTGCTTCGTGCCAGCGGTCCTCGACCCCCGCGTCGGCGAGCTCCGGCGGGGTCTCGTAGCCATGCTCCACGGTCAGATCCTGCCACTCGATGGTCAGCATCCGGTGACGTTGCAGGTCCCGGAACCCGCCATAGTCGCCGAGGACGTCGAACCGGTACCAGACCCGCTCGAACCCCCGTCCCGGCTTGTGACGGCGGTTGGTCCGCTCCCCCACGTAGGCGCGCAGCACGTCCGCCCGACGTTCGCCCGACCACGTCCGCACCTGCGCCTCCAACTGCGCCTCCGGCAGCGCCACGTGGGGGTAGAGCGCAGCGGTGACCAGTGCCACCTCGGCGTCGATGGGGTCGCGTGGTGACCAGTCGGTCAGCGTCACGAGCTCGGCCGGCTGCACCGGATCGGCGGCCACCAGCTGGTCGGCAAGAGCGCGGGTGTCGTCGCGGGTCGTCGCCAGGTAGGCCGACCACGCCCCGCCACGGTCCGGCCGGTCCACCCGCGTCAGGAACGACGGGATCACCTCCCGGAGCTGCGCCAAGAGCGATCCGGCGAGCTGCCTCGATTCGGCCAACTCGTCGGCCTGCAACCGCAGGAGCAGGCCCTCGTAGGACTGACCTGACGCGAACATCCCGACATTGGACGTGGTGGCCGCGGGCAAGAGGCCACGCAACAGGTCGAGCGCCTTGGCCTTGGTCGCGTTGTTGTAGACGAACGCCGACGTCGCCTCGTCCTGCGCCCACCGCTGCTGGACCCAGGCCAGCACCTCCGGGATCATCCCCGCGTACAGGTCGAAGATCGCGTCCAACTCACGTTCGTAGACCGCCGCGTGCGGGCCCGCCATGATGTCGGCATCGCGGTGGTAGCGGTACCGCCCCCCGGGCTTGGTGTCGTAGGGGATGTAGCGCGTGGACTGTTCGAGGTACGCCGCCAACCGGCCCCATTCGATGCGCTTGGTCAGCAGGTTCGACACGTCTTCTAGCGCGACATGCGCACCACCGAGCTGCGCCACCGAATCGTCGCCGTACTCACTGAAGATGCGGTCGTACAGCTTGGCGGCGCGGGCAGCCGGGTCACCCGTCTGCAGATCCCCGGCGAACTCGTCCAGGAAGAGCCGCTTCAACGACCCCCCGAACCGCGAGTACCGGGCGAACATCGCCCCCTTCACCACCTCCGGGAGATCGGTGAGCGCGAACACGTCACCGTCAGGATCGGTGACGAACTCGGACAACAGCTCGCGTTCAGCGAGTGTCAGACCAGGCGTCGCAGGGTCGGTCAACAGATACCTCGAGGTAGAACGGTCGGACGATGGCGCGGGCCGGTGGACCCCACGATCACACCCCTGGCGCAGGGGACAACGGACGGGGTCCGCGCTGCCGATGCAGCCTAGCCAGCCACCGTGACAGATCTGCCGGTCAGCCGCTTAAGGATCACGGCCGCCGTGCGTCCGTGGCCGACCGTCCCCGGGTGGAACCCGTCGGTGCCGAAGACCTCCGGCCCCAGGAGATGTGCTGGGAGCGACACCACGGACACCCCCGCGTCGACAGCGGTATCCGCCTGGACCCGAGCCGTCATACGGCACCACCAGCCGAGCGGTCCGCACAGGATCGGGGGCAGGCCAGGAGCGACCGACAGGTCGGGGGCGGGCACGAGCACCACCGCCGCACCCGGTAGCGCGACGGTCCGGACGGCGTCGAGCAACTCCGTCATTTCCCGGCCGACGCGGACCGGACCGTGCCGTCGGATGGCATCGTTGGCGCCGACCCCGATGAGCACCACCTCGGCGTTGCTGGCAGCCGTGAGTTGTTCGTCGATCACGCAGCGGATGTCGGCCCCATCCCTGGCGGCAGCAACCAGCTCGGTGGCGCGACCATCCCGGTCGACCAGTCCGCGAGCGACCTGACGAGCGACGGCCTGCTCGGCATCGGGGAGGCCATGGCCGGCCGCAGACGAATCCCCCAG
>JBDNIX010000319.1:0-11311 GCA_041688045.1 Nitriliruptoraceae bacterium | reverse complement strand
CTTCGCGCATGAGAAGGCGGCGGACCGCGCGGGCCACGATGGCGACCGAGAAGCGAAGATCGCCGCGATCGAGGGCGTTGATGCCTTGCTACCCGATCTGATCGAGCTTGGACCGGATGTGCTGGCGATCACCGGGGACCATGCTGCTCCGACGCAGCTCTCGGCACACTCCTGGCACCCGGTTCCGACGTTGCTCTGGGGAGAACGGGTCGGTCGAGACGCGGTCACGACGTTCGGCGAGCGTTCCTGTGCCACAGGGATGCTGGGACACCTGCGTGCGCAGGATCTGCTGCCGCTGATGCTCGCCTCGGCGGGCCGGCTCGAGAAGTACGGGGCCTGACGGGCGTCCCTGGGATCGGTCGGCGCGGCCCTGGTCGCCTTCGAGGCGTGCACCCCCATTACGCTACTTCCCGTGAGTTGTCGCCACATCGCCGTGGCCCTCGCGGAGCACCGACATGCCCTTGCCGCCACCCGATGATGACCACCAGACGGCTGCCGACTACGCGACCGACGATGTCGCGGCCCACATCACCGAGGAACGACGCCGGGTCTCGCTGCTGGGTGAGATCCGCGAGATCGTCTTCGGCGCGCAGGACGGGCTCGTCTCCACCCTGGCGGTCGTCGCCGCGGTCGCTGCGGCCACCAACGACCGCCTGGCGGTACTCATCGCCGGGCTGGCCTCGGCGGTCGCGGGGATCTTCTCCATGGCCGCGGGTGAGTATCTGGGCAGCAAGAGTCAGGCCGAAATCTTCGACCGGCAGGTCGAAGACGAACGAACCGAGGTGTCCGAGCGTCCGGCTGAGGCCGAGGCCGAGTTGGCCTATCTCTTCACCGAGGAGGGAATGCGGCCTTCGGACGCCAGCCGGATCGCGACCATCCTGGCGCGCTATCCCACCTCGATGCTGACGACCATGGTGTCCAAGGAACTCGGGCTGATCGATGCAGCTCATTTGGAGACCGAAGGCGGTCCGCTGCGAGGTGCGGTCATCATGGGAGGCGTCTTCGCCGCCGGCGGACTCGTTCCGATCCTGCCGTTTCTGTTCGGGAGCGGGATCGGGGCGCTGCTGTGGTCCGCCGCTCTGACCGGAGCAGCACTGTTCGCTCTCGGCGCGGTGAAGAGCCGCTGGACGGGGCGGCACTGGTTGCCGTCCGGGCTGGAGGTCTTCAGTCTGGCGGCCATCGCCGGTGTGGCCGGCTACCTCTTCGGATCTGTGCTCCCGGCCATGCTCGGGTTCGCCGTCCCGTGAAGACTCCGTTACCCCGAGTGGGGCGTCGCGGCATGCGCTTCCACCGTGTAGTGGATCGTCTGCGCGACGATCCAACCGTTCTCGATGACGAAGGAGTCCGCGCCGTCGCGCACCCGGGTGTGCGCCGCCTCGGCCGTCCATTCCAGGAATGCGAACCGGCTGACGACCAGGCGGTTGGTGTAGGTGTAGGGCGCGTCGGGGAGCTCTTCCTCGAGCAGCCTGGCCAGTTCCCGGGCTCCGTCGCGACCGTGGTGGACACCTCGGCGTTCGAGGATCACGCAGTCCGGTGCGACATTGCGCTCGATGTCGGTATCGAAACGGTGTTCGGCCGCCAGATCGAGGTGGTCGGCGAACACCTCCTCGGCGGTGCGTTGCCGTAGGTCCTCGACCATCCCGACCTCCCTGACGTTGGAGCCACCAGTATGTCGGACTCCACGCACTGCCCCCCGGCCGTCCGACGGCGCGCCGGCACCATCGCGTGTGTTCTGCTGCTTCTGCTCGCCACAGCGTGTGGTGATGGAGAGGAGGACGCCACTTCCGACGACTCCGGTGGTCGTGAGGAGTCCGTCGCGATCGCCGCGGAGGACCTGGAGTTGGCGGGCACGCTCCGCCTCCCGGATGCGGACGGGCCACACCCCGGTGTCGTGATCGCCCATGGCTCGGGACCACAGAGCCGGCGAGGACTGGTGCCGGGACAGCTCGGCCTGACCCTGCCGGAGCCCG
Source organism: Nitriliruptoraceae bacterium (assembly GCA_041688045.1). GTDB lineage: Bacteria > Actinomycetota > Nitriliruptoria > Nitriliruptorales > Nitriliruptoraceae > CSSed11-175R1. The sequence goes on along the minus strand of JBDNIX010000319.1, from coordinate 9,341 downwards.
TCCCGGTGTACGAGGAGCTGGCCGAAGGGCTACAGGACGCGGGGTATGCCGTGCTGACCTTCGACAAGCGCAGCTGCGGCCCGTTCAACGGCTGCGCGGAGAACGGCTACCCCGCCCCGTCATCGGAGCCCAGCTTCCAGACCTTTGTCGATGACGTGGGTGCCGCACTGGATTACCTGGCCGCCCGGGACGACATCGACGAGATGGTCCTGGTCGGGCACAGCCAGGGTGGGACCATTGCCGCAGAGCTTGCCGCGGACCGGAACGACCTGGCCGCGGCTGTGCTGCTCAGTACTCCGGCCGTGCCGATCGACGAGGTCGTCGCGACGCAGGTGGAAACGCTCCGCCATCTGGTCGAGGTGGCCGGTCAGACGGGGACCGCCGTCGAGCAGGCCGTCTCCGAGCTTCAGACGCTGTCAGAGGACGTGGACGCCATTGCCGCTGGCGACGTCGCCGGCGAGCCGGTCGGTGGGGCGTCCCGGCAGTTCTGGGCGTCATGGATCACCGCGTCGCGAGCAGCCACCGATCACGTACGGGCCGCGCAGACGCCGGTCGCGGTGATCGGCGGTGAGAACGACTGGAACGTTCCGCCGGAGCACGTCGAGGCCTGGCAGCCCTTCCTCGGCGTGGACGACTCCCTGCGGATCCTGCCGGAGATCACGCACGCGCTGACCCGCTTGGAAGCGGACGACCCGGCAGCCATTACACCGGCCGACGTGGGAACGAAGGTCGATCCCAGCGTGCTCGGGGCGATCACGGACGAATGCACCAGGATCCTGGGTGAAGCTGCCGACTAGCCGCGAACGCGTCGCGCGGCTGCGCTTGGAGCTTGCTTCCGGGCGCACGGCGGGTGAGTCTGACGTCATGTCGACATACACCCAAGGCCATCACGAGAGCGTGCTGCGCTCCCACCGCTGGCGCACGGCCGAGAACTCGGGCGCCTACCTGTTGCCTCACCTGTCGTCGGGTCTTCGGGTCCTGGACGTCGGCTGTGGGCCCGGAACCATCACGGCCGACTTCGCCAGGATCGTCGGCGCATCGGGCGCCGTCCTCGGAACCGACCGGTCCGCCGAGGTCATCGACCTGGCGCGCGCCGATCACGCATCGAACGTCGGCAACCTCCGCTTCGAGGTGCAGGACGTCATGCACCTCGGCCTTCCGGATGACAGCTACGACGTCGTGCACGCCCACCAGGTTCTTCAGCACCTGCAGGACCCCGTCGCCGCTCTCCGCGAGATGGCGCGCGTGGCCCGTCCCGGTGGCTTGATCGCCGTTCGTGACGCGGACTACGCCGCGATGGCCTGGCATCCGGCCGACCCAGCCCTTGACCGCTGGCTGGAGCTGTATCGAACCGTTGCCCGTGGCAACGGTTGCGAACCGGATGCTGCCCGTCACCTGCTCGGCTGGGCGCTGCAGGCCGGCTTCCAGGCTCCCGAGGCATCGGCCAGTGCCTGGTGCTACGCCACGCCGGAGGAGCGACAGTGGTGGGGCGGACTCCAAGCGGACCGGATCACCACGTCGGCGGTGGCGGACCAGGCGCTCGACGCGGGACTGACCGACCGGGACGGTCTCGACCGGATGGCCGCTGCATGGCGACGATGGATGCTGGAACCGGACGCGTGGTTCGCCATCTTGAACGGCGAGATCCTCTACCGTCTGCCGGACTGACCGGATCGTCGCCCTCCTCGTGGAAAACCGACAGAAGGCACGGAGGCATCACGGGTCCAGACCGACGGCGGCCACCGGAGTGACCGCCGACATCTGGCGTCGCCTACCGCAGCGTCCGGATCCGGACCTTGCCGTCCGCCCCGGTCTGCGCCAGCCGTCGTGTGTCCGGTGAGAATGCCAGCGCGTAGACCCCGGTGACCGGCAACGTGCGCAGCAACTCCCAGGTGTCGCAGGACCAGAGCCCGATCGTTCCGTCATACCCGGCTGTGGCCACCAGGGCGTGATCGGGAAGCAAGGCCAGTCCGATCACGCCGGGAGCACCGGTGTCGAGTCCAGCGATGACGTCGCTGTCGACGCCACCGTCGACGTCACGCACCAGGACCTGGGGACCTTGCCCTGACTCCAGCGTTCGGGTGCCATCCGGCGTGTAGGCCACTGCGGCGATCCGCCGCAGTGAACTGCGGTGCTCGACCACGCACACGTTGTCCAGGGGGTCCCACCGTCGTCGTCGCCCGTCGTCGTCGCAGTTCGCCGATGGGATCGCCTGTCCGGGCGTTGAGGATGGCGATGCGGGCGTCCCGACCCCGGAGAGCAGACGCTCGCCATCAGGGGGATGCCATGGATTGGCCGTGCTGGCCATGGGCGGCGACCGTGATCGGGTCCGTGAGATCGATCTCGGCGAGTGCCCCACCGACCTGCCTGCAACCGTGTAGGTCTCCCCGGTGGCAGCCATCCGCGCACGGACGAGTTGCTTGACGTGCTTGCACGACGTCATGACGAGTCCTCATCGTGATGTGACGACGTCGGCCCACGCCCTTGGTCGCCGTCGCGATGACAACGAATGAGGTCACGTCCGGCACTATCGCTCCGAAGACACCGATCCCCTTCGTCCCGATCCGAACGGCGTGGGCGTGTCGGATGCGCACAGGGGCCGGCGCGGGGTGAGCGCCGGTGCAAGCCCAACGCGTGGGCGCTGGAGGAGGTTGCGAAGGAGCCAGGACGTGTGTCACGGTGGCGGTCCCTCGTGCGGCATCGAGGTGCCTCGTGTCGGTCGGACAGCATCGGGAGCGTCGTCGAAGAGCCACCGGAGCATGATTTTCCTCCACCCGGCCGTGGAGGAACGGACGCGTCCCGCGGCGAGGAGCGGTCCACGGCGCCCACCACCGTCGAGGCCGAGGTGCGGACGCGGCTGGCCGCCGAACTCGGCGGCCTGCGTGGATCCCTGGAGACCGCCTTCCCCCTCGTCGTCTTCACGGTGGTCTACCTGACGACCGACGCCGTCCGTACCTCGGTGGTTGCCGCCGTGGTGTCCGCAGTCGTTGCCTACGGAATCCGGTTGGTCCAGCGCTCGGACACGCGGTTCGTCCGCAACGGCCTGTTCGGAATCGTGATCGCTGCGGCCCTGGCCGCCTTCACCGGCCAGGCGGAGGCGGCCTTCCTGCCCGGCATCATCCAGAACGCGGTCTGGACGCTTGTGCTGTCCACGTCGGTCCTGGTTCGTCGGCCCCTGGTCGGCTACGTGGTCGGTGCGGTCCTTGAGGAGCCGACCGGCTGGCGCCGCGACCCCGCCGTCGTCCGTCTGAGCAACCGTCTGACCATCGTCCTCCTCGTTCCGATGGTGATCCGGTTGGCGGTCCAGGTACCGCTGTACCTCGCAGGCGAGGTCGGGTGGCTGGGTGTCAGTCGCGTCGTACTGGGCTGGCCGCTGTACGCCGCGGCGCTTGCGGTGGCCGGCGTGATCCTCTTGCGCGGCGAGACGCCACTGCATCCCGACACGGACGCCGAAGACCCAAGCCGGGAAGCGGATCCACCCGCATCCTGAGGTGATCCCCGGAACGATGGCTCACGCCGGTCAGCGCAGGACGATCCACACCGTGGCCGCGATGCCCGCGATGAGGATCGCGGCCGCCGTGGTGAGCGCCCGGCGACGTTCATCCCGAGCCATGGTGTCGGTGGCGGTGAGCATGGCGCCGATCACGACCCCGAGGCCGGCACCGACCGCGATGCCGAGGGCGGGCTGCTCGACCAGGATGCCGACGACGAGCCCCATCCCCGCCCCGACGCCGATCCCGAGTGGCACGCCCCACCCGGTCGGCCGTTGCCGCCGCTGCTGCAACCTCATGACATCACCGATGCTCGGATGCTTCGATTGTCGCCCAGCGAGGCATGCAGCGGCCAGGGCAGAAGGCCCTTCAATCACTGACCTGGTGGCACCACCGACGGTCAGCTCGGCCCAGGGAGAATCGCTGAAGCCGCTTGAAGGCTCGGCTGCGATCGGTGCCGGCAATCCCGACACGGTCATCTGCGACGGTGATCTGCAGATCGCGGCTGTGACTCGCGTTGCTATCCGCACTGATCGTCAGATCGTCGGGCCCCCCGTGCTTCACTCCATTCGTGAGCAGGATCTCGAACGGTCGCTCCGCATGCAACGGGCTCACGGCCACCGAGTCGTGGTCACCTGGCACCTCGATGTGGATGCCCGGGTTGGAGGATTGGACCCGGGCAGCGACCTACCGCGCGACCACGCGCAGTTCCAGCGGCTCGCGGTGGCCGTCGGCGCTGCTCACGGGCCCGAGTTCGAGCATCGCGTCGACGAGGCGGTTGAGGTAGGCCGTGCTCGCGGCGACATGTCTCGCGAACTCGCGGCGCTCCAGGGCGATCCGCATCCGCGCTGCGTACGCATCCAGCAGGTCGTGTTCGTCCTGCCCAAACAGCGACGTGTACGGGTCGGAGACCGCTGCGAGCCAACCATGACCGACGGACGAGGCCCGCACGTTGGCGGCCAACTCTTCGCCGGCGATCAGCTGCCGGGCGATGTCGGTCGCGCCCGCGTTGTCGATACTGGCTCGATCCAGTACGTCGCCGTGCCCATCGATCACCAGCACCGCGCTGCCCAGCAGCTCGGCCAAGGGGTGGGTCACGACGCGCGTGATGTCTGAGCGTGTCACGGCGGCGAGCAGGTCGGCTCCCCACCAGGTCGATCAGCAGCGCCGCATTGGTGATCAGTAGTCCGACGGCCATCAGTCGCATCCGGGGCCTGGCCAACCAGGAGCGGTTCGCGGTGCGCCGGAGCAGCAGCGCCGCACCGACGACGGCCGTCCACAGCAGCCCGAAAACTCGTGCACTGCAGCGCCGCTTCCACTGGGTGGACCGGGGAACCCGACAGCGGTGCAAGGTGGAACCAAACCGAAACCAGTGGGGACGCAAACGATCCGGACCCACGACCATCGCGGTCGCGTGCTGCTGAGCGACCACACGGCTGCGGCCAACAGCCAGGGGAAGACAGCAAGGACGGTGTTGAGCACGTTCAGGACCACTGTCCATGCCGGGATGTCCAGCGGCGTCAGGGCGTGCAGTCGGCTGATGGCGATCGCTACGGCCGGCGACGTGAAGGCAAGCGCCGGGAGGGCGCTCGCTCTGGTCCGCCATCTGAGCTACTGCCGGAGAGTCGATCCGGCCAACCCCAGGACCGCCAACGTGAGCAAACCTGCCAGGACGGCCCGGGCGCTCAACGGTGAGCGCGCCGCTTGCGGAAGCAGCACCAGGCGACGACGCAACCGTCCGGTTCCCATGATCTGACTCGGTCCGGTGCAGCATGGTCGCAGGCGGCCCCGGCTGGGCAGGTGTCCACCCGTCCGACGGCCTCTCACGCTGTCGAGGTCGGACATCAGCCATCTGGCCGACGTTGTCCGCGACGCCCTGGCCACGGGCCAACGGCCCCCAATCGTCAGTGGCGGCGAGGGATCGAAAGGCCGGCCAGACTGACGACCCCGATCGCCTCCGGTCGATGCGTCATCGCGTACCGAGCGGTCACGCGGACCTCCGACCACGGGGGCGCCGACGAAGCGTCCGTTACCGTACGGGCCGCGGCCACGTCCAGCGTCCGTCATCGTCAACGGTTGAGCGAGGAGGCGTCGTGCAGCGACCGAACGACGCGTCGCGAGTCCTGGCAGACCGCTACGAACTGCATGAACGGATGGGTGCCGGGGGATCCGGCACCGTCTGGCGCGGCCATGACCGTGCGTTGGACCGGCCGGTGGCGATCAAACTCCTGCACGCGGACCTGGCTGACGACCCGGTCATCGAGGCGCGATTCCGAACGGAGGCGACCGCCGCGGCCAAGCTGACCCACCCTCACGCGGTCCAGGTGTACGACGTCGGCCGCGACGACGATGTCGATTTTCTCGTCATGGAGTTGGTTGCCGGAGTCAGCCTCGCGGATCTGCTGCGCGAGGGGCCGGTTCCCGCCGGGGTCGCGGCCGCGATCGGCGCCATGGTCGCGGAGGCCCTGGGTGCCGCGCACCAGGCAGGTATCGTCCACCGCGACGTGAAGCCGGCCAACGTCCTGCTGGCGGCCGACGGCGCGGTCAAGCTCGCCGACTTCGGCATCGCACGGGTTCTCGGCGCCGTCAGCTCACGCCTGACGCGGACCGGGACGGTGCTGGGAACGGCCCGCTACCTGGCTCCGGAGCAACTGCGTGAAGAGGCGATCGATGCCCGTGCCGACGTGTATGCGCTGGGTCTGGTGCTCTACGAGAGCCTGACCGGAAGGCTGCCCTTCGGGGACGGCAGCCAGGCGGAGGTCGCCACGCGGCGGTTGACGATGTCGTTGCCGTCCGTTCGGGCGTACGCCGATGTGCCACCAGGGCTCGACGAGGTGATCCGTTGGGCCACGCGCCGCGATCCGGAAGAGCGCCCGCCAACCGGTGCGGCGCTTGCCGAGGCTCTGGCCGCGTTCGCCCGCGACGACGCGGCCGACGCCATCGCCAAACTGGTGGTGGAGCACCCTCCGACCACCACGGAAACGACACCGACCCGGCGTCACGTCGTGGACGACGATGCCCTCGGGCGGACTGCGGCGATGGACGCGGTGCGACCCTTCGGTACCGGTCCGACGGACGGAGCGTCAGGCTACGTGGCTGCCAGGGCGCGCTCCGAGGTCGACCCGCCACCTCCACCTCAACCCTCACCCCCAGCCCGAGACGTTGCGCGGCCCAGGACCGCGGTTCCCCGGTGGGTGTTGGCCGCCGGGGTCGTCCTGGTCGCGCTGCTGGTCGGCTTCGCGTTGATGGGTGGCGAGGACTCCCCGGGACCTGCGGAGGACCCGAACGGTGCGGCTTCGCCCGGAGAACCAGCCGATCCCGTATCGGAGGTGCCGATCACGTCCGCTGACGTCCACGACCCGCCTCCCGGTGACGGTCGCGAGCGGACGGGCGAGATCGCCAACGCCGTCGACGGCGACGCCGACACCTTCTGGCCCACGGAGTCCTACAACACCGCCGACCTCGGGGGGCTCAAGGACGGAGTCGGTCTCTGGTTCTCCGTTGACGGCGATGCCGAGGTGGCACGGGTCGACGTGTCGTTGTCACGGGCGGGAGGAGCGTTCGAACTGTGGGTCGGCGACGGGCCTCCGGACGACGCGCAGCTACCGGAGGATTGGGGAACCCTGGTCGTGGACGGATCGATCGAGGCGGATGAACTCCACCTCGAGGACCTGCCACCCGACATGGCGGGCGACACGCTGTTGCTGTGGTTCACGGACCTGCCGCCCGGAGGCAACGGCTATCGCGTCGAGGTCCGCGACGTGCGGGTCTACGCTCCCTGACGCATCCGGCCGGCATCGCGAACGCGTATGGGACCGCGACGGATGATGACCATCACCGCAGGGTGGAGCGCTTGTACTGCCGGATGGACAACGGGGCGAAGATCGCGATGATCAACACGATCCACAGCCAGGTATAGGCGATGGGGTGCTGCATCGCCCAGGCGTCGGAGGTGGGCACGGCGGCGTTGCCGAACAGTTCGCGGACCGCCTGGGTCACCGCCGACACCGGGTTCCACTCGACGAACGTCTGCAGGATCGGCGGGAAGAACTCCAGCGGTACGAAGGCGTTGGACACGAACGTCAACGGCATGATGACCATGAACGATGCATTGTTGATCACCTCGACGCTCGGCACCAGCAGGCCCACGTACGCCATGATCCAGGAGAATGCGTAAGCGAAGACGAGTAGCAGCACGTAGGCGGTGACCGCGTCCAGGAACGACCCTCGGATCCGCCATCCGACGACCAACCCGGTCAGGGACGTGATCGCGATCGACAAGACGTTGTAGATGACGTCGCTGGCCGTCCGACCGACGAGGACCGCGGAGCGGGACATCGGCAGGGAGCGGAAACGGTCGATGATGCCCTTGCTCATGTCCTCGGCAAGACCGGCGCCGGTGAAGGTCGCACCGAACACAACGGTCTGCGCGAAGATGCCGCCGATGAGGAACTCGCGGTAGTTGACGCCGTCCGGCGGCGTGATGGCGCCGCCGAAGACGTACGCGAACAGCAGGACGAACATGATCGGCGACATCAGTACCCACACGAGCACCTCCGGCACTCGCTTGATCTTGATGATGTTGCGCTTGGCGACGATGTGGCCGTCGAGGATCGCCGCGGTCAGCGTGCTCATGATGGGCTGCCTTTACGGGCCGGGCCGGCCGCGGTCTCGGTGATCGGATCGGGATCGGGGTCGTCGGACCCCGCGTGGTGCTCGCCGGCTGCGTGGCCGGTGAGCGAGAGGAAGACGTCGTCCAGGGTCGGTCGACGCAAGCCGACGTCCAGCACCTTGACGGCTTCAGCGTCCAACCCTCGCAGGGCGGTCATGAGGTCCTGCGGACCACCCGCGATCGGCGCCGCGATGGTGCTGGCGTGCTCGTCGATCTGGACCTCGCCGACGGCGATCGCGCCCACGATGCGCTGGGCCTTCAACAGGTCTGCGGGGCCGGCGACCACCAGCTCGATCCGTTCCCCGCCGACCTGCGCCTTCAACTCGTTTGCGGTCCCGTGGGCAATCTCCCGCCCGCGATCGATCACGAAGATGTCGTCCGCCAACCGGTCAGCTTCTTCGAGGTATTGCGTGGTCAGCAGCAGGGTGGTGCCGTGCCGCAGGAGGTCGCGGATCACCTCCCACATGTTGGTCCGGCTTCTCGGGTCCAATCCCGTGGTCGGCTCGTCGAGGAACAGCACCCGCGGCTCCGCCACCAGCGCGCCCGCGAGGTCCAGGCGCCGGCGCATGCCGCCGGAGTAGGTCTTGACCGGGCGGTCTCCCGCGTCGGACAGCTCGAAGCGGTCGAGCAACTCGCGGGCCCGCAGACGGGCGCGGCGCATTCCCAGGCGGTACAGCCGCCCGATCATCTCGAGGTTCTCGTACCCCGTGAGGTGTTCGTCGACGGCCGCATACTGGCCGGACAGGCCGATGAGCGATCGCACCTTCTGCGGATCAGCGATCACGTCGACGTCGGCCACCTCGACCCGTCCGGCGTCGGGTTGCAGCCGCGTGGTCAGGATCCTCACCGCGGTGGTCTTGCCGGCGCCGTTCGGCCCTAGCTCGAGTTTCCTGTGTGCCACGAGTACAAGGAGGTAGGTCGATGTAGGAGGTCGTCAGAACTTGTTGTGCGCAACTGTGCAAGAGATGGAGGTTTGGCCCTCCGGAGCCGTCCTGCAGGGGGTGGCTTCAAACCACCGCAAGCTGCGTCGGTTAAGCGCCGGGGTGGTGAGCGTTGCGGAAAAGGCACGCCGTTGAGTGTGTCAGGTGTGAGCTGAGAAGACGAACGTGAGTGAACCACCGTTGAGTTGTCGAAACGGGCTAAGTGGCATCAAAACCAGGGTGAGGGAAAGATCCTGG
>JBDNIX010000318.1:0-4388 GCA_041688045.1 Nitriliruptoraceae bacterium | reverse complement strand
CGGGCAGGCCACGACGGGCAGGCCAGGCGGGCCGGTCAGACCGGTCGGTCAGACGTGTGGGTCAGACGACGGGCAGGAAGCTGATGCGGTTACTGTCGGCGCGCCGGCGTTGGTCGTCGAGGTAGGTGGCCAGCTCCTCGTAGACGGGGTCACCCACCATCTCGCGGAGCTCGGCCTCCATGGACCGGTACACCGGGTTGGACCCGACGAAGGCGACGTCGTCGTCCAGGCACCACCAGCCGAACTCGGAGCCACCTTCCCCCCAGTGCCCGCGTTCGTAGGCGGCGATGGTGTGGACCTCCATCGCCTCGCCGTCGTTGTGGACCAGTTCCTCGACGGTGCGGTGCAGGGGCACCTGCCAGCACACCACCGGCTTGTGGGTCATGTGGTGCTCACCCTGTCGTTCGGCGAGGTGGTGCAGCGCACAACCCTCACCGGCTTCGAACCCGGTGCGGTTGGCGAAGATGCACCCACCTTTGTGGACCCGCGTGTGCGTCTCGCCGTCCTCGTCCTCGACCAGCACGCCCTTCTTCATCGCCTGCTTGTGGAACTGCATCGTCGACGGGTCGAGTTCCTCGACGACCAGGCGGATCAGTTCGGCCTCGTCGTCGTCCTCGTTGAGGTAGGCCCCATGGATGCAGCACCCGATCGCCGGGTCCTGCTCGCCCGGATGGACGCCCTGGCAACCCTGACCGAAGATGCACGAGTACGACGACAGCAGGAACGACACGTCGAACGTGTAGCGCACGTAGTCGTTGTCGGGATCGCGGACGCTGACCCATTCGCGTTCGAGCACGGCACAACCTTGCGGTGGATGGGGGAGCGGGGGCGTCTGGCCACCGGACGTCGCCATGGGACGCCACGGGAACGCCGTCATCGGCAACACCGCCGAGCGTAGCTGGGCGCGTAGGCTTCGGATCCGTACCAGGAGCCTGCCGTGTCCGAACCGTCCGTCGTCAGCTACGAGGTCGTCGACCGCGTCGCGCGCGTCACCATCGACCGTCCGGATACGCGCAATGCCATGAGCCTCGAGGTCTTCGATCTCCTGACGGCGCACGCGCAACGCATCGCGGACAGTCCGGAGGTCGGCGCGGTGCTCGTGACCGGACGTGACGGGGTGTTCTCGTCGGGAATCGACATCAGTGTCTTCGGGGACGGGGTCGATGGCGGGGTCGATGCGGCGTTCATCGCCCGGCTGCAGGCGGCCTTCACCGCCTACGAGGACCTGGACGTCCCGACGATCGCTGCCATCGAGGGGTACTGCTTCGGAGGCGGCATCCAGCTGGCGGCCGCATGCCATATCCGGGCGGTGGCGCCGTCGGCGCAGCTGTCGGTCATGGAATCGAGGTGGGGGCTGATCCCGGACCTCGGTGGGTCGTGGCGACTTCCCCGGTTGATCGGGCTCGGACGCGCGACCGAATTGACCCTCACCGCCCGCACCATCGATGCCGAGGAGGTACGGGCGATCGGCCTGGCGGAGATTTCCCTGCCCGCGCAGGGTGCGACGGAAGCCGCGCAGACCCTCGCCGCGCGGTTGGCCGCTGGACCCGGTGCCGTACGGCGGGCGCCGCGGTTGCTCCGCGAGAACGTCGGCCGCGACCGCTCGTCCGCGTTGGCCGCGGAGGCCGCGACCCAGGCTGCGTGCCTGGAAGGGCCCGATTTCGTCGAGGCCGTCAGCGCCCGGCTGCAGGGACGCGATCCGGAGTTCGTCGGACGGTGACGGAGTTCGACGGCGGGTGTGCGATCTCCGCGCCCGGATGGCTCGGACGGCTGCGCCTGGCCTTCGGCGGCAACCGATGCCTGGATGGGAACCGGCCGAAAAGGGCGCGAGCACCGCTCACCTTGGCCTGAGAAGGGCGCACGGTCACGGTGCCGCTCGCGTCGGTCGAAGCCTCTCGGTACGCTCGTAGCCCGAGAGACAGTGGGAGCCTGATGCCGCTATCTGAGCATGAGCAGCGAATACTGGCGGAGATCGAACAGCAGCTCGCCGTCGAGGATCCAAAGTTCGTTGCCCGCGCGCGTCGGAAGCGCAGATGGTCGCGCAGCTTCCGGATGCGGCTGGCCATCGCTCTCGGGCTGCTCGGCATCGTCTCCACGCTCATGCTCGGCCTGCTCTCGGCACCATGGAACTTCGTCTCCGGGGCACTCGGCCTCACCATGATCTTCGGTGCCATCCTGCTCGCGGCGACGGCCAAGTCCGACGACTCCGCCCCCGATCGCGTGGGCGTCCCCCCCGCAGAACGGTCGTGAGGAACGGTCGTAACGACCGCTCGTGAATGACTGGTCACTGGCTGGTCCGGACGCGTCGTCCGCGTCAGTCCCGCGCGCTGCCCGAACCCACCAGTTCCCGTCCCCGTGACCGGGCACGGTTCCAGGGGCCGCGGAGTGCGGCGGTCCGACGGGTCGAGGGATCGACCGATGCACGGAGCGCATCGATGAGCTGTTCGCTCAACCGGTCGGCCTCGTCCGCCATCGAGGGAGCAACCTCTCCGCCGAACGCGGCACGCTGAGCGATCTGCGCAAAGCGCTCCGCTTCACGTCCCACGCGATGCTCGGCCCGCCATCGGCGGGCCAGGTCGATGCTGGTTTCGTGCGGCTGGCGTGCCACGTCGTAGCGAATAGCGGCATCGTGCACTCGGCCCTGAGCGGCCAGGATGCGTCGGCGCGGGTCCGGCTCGCGGTCGATCGCGCCGCGCCGCCGGGCGGCCACGACGGCCACGGTGGCGCCGATGGCGAGGACCAACAGCACCACCGCAAGCGCGGCGCCGCCGGTCGCGTCGCGGTCGTCACCACCGACGTCATCGGCCGCTGCTGCCTCGTCGAGATCGGACGAGTCGGGGGCCGGCGTGTCGTTGAGATCGGGCGAGTCGGGGACCGGAGCGGATGTGGCGCCCCCCGGGTTCTCCGCCAGTTCGCGGGCGCGCCGCTCCCGTTCGTTCTCCAGTGGCGACAGTTCGTCGGCGCGCGGCTGGATCTGCGTGCCATCCGACCGGGGCGTCGGCTCGAACGTGATCCATCCGAAACCGGGGAACAGCACCTCGACCCAGGCATGGGCGTCGGCGCTCGTGACCGAATACTCCGTCAGTTCCTGACCACCGTCGGCCTGCGCCTCCCCGACCACCTCGCCGGGCAGGAATCCGGTGGCGACCCGTGCCGGGATGCCGGTTGCGCGCAGCATGGTGGCCATGCCGGCGGCGAAGTATTCGCAGTACCCGACGCGGTCCTCGATGATGAAGCGCTCCAGGGCGTCATCGCCGCGCAGGGCGGGGACATCGAGGTCGTAGGTGAAATCGCCCTCCGATCCCGTGAACCACTGCTGTAACGCGAGCGCCTTGTCCACCGTGCTCGTGGCGCCGGCTGCGGCGTAGATGTCCTCGCCGAGCGCAGTCAGTTCGGGATAGTCGCGCGGCAGCTGGGTGAACCGGGCCAGCGTGGCCTCGTCGACCTGGGTGTCCAGCAGCTGCTCGCGGGTCGGGACGGGTCGTTCGGCCTGCACGCGATACGTGAACCCTTCGCGCACTCCGACCCGAGGGCCGTTCTCGGAGAGCTGGCCGTCCTGTGTGTCCCAGGTCGCCAGGAACCCTCCGTCGGTGGACCACACCATCTCGTCGCGGAACGGACCCAGCACCTGGACCGGCTGGTAGGGGACCGGGACGTAGATGTTGGCCAGGTCGCGGACCTCGACGTCGACGAACACCGGCTCGGTGGCCTGTGCCGGCACCTCGGGCGGCAGGAGGTCCTCAGCCGCGAACAGCGTCGAGGGATCCGGTCGATAGCTGCCTTCCGAGGGCGGACCGAGGCGCCACGTGAACCCGTCGAAGGTGTCCAGGCCGGCGAGGCGCAGGTAGGTGCGTTGCGACGCCCGGACGCGCAGCACCTCACGTTCGTCGGGCTGTTGCAGGCGATTACTGACGTCGACGATCGGCTGGTAGCCCCGCGGGGCCGACGAGCCGGCCCCGAGCCCGTACCACGCCTCGTTCTGGAAGCCGGGGAGCAGCCCCGGTGCGGTGGCGGCAGCGACGATCGCCAACGCGGCCATCCCCGCGCCTGCGGCAGCCGGCCCGGGGCGCGGCAGACGGTGGTCGGTCGTGAGCAGCAGGACCAGCCCGGCGGCGGCCATGAACGGTATGGCCCGCAGCCGCCACGCCATGTCGCCGACGGGCACGATCAGGGGGACGGCCCAGAGCACGGCGAGGACAGCCAGGGACGCACCGGGGCGAGACCACCGGACCAGAAGTTCGTGCGCCACATGCGTCACGACCCAGAACCCGGCGACCAGGAAGAGGGCGATGCCGGCCAACAGCGGGGTGGGGGCAGGGGTGAGTTCCACCTCGAGGAAGCCCTGCGCCACCACCTCGAGGAGGTCGGTTCGCAAGGCGGCGTCGGGG
>JBDNIX010000317.1:0-6977 GCA_041688045.1 Nitriliruptoraceae bacterium | reverse complement strand
TTCCGTCGAGACGGTCATGCACGCGGAACGCCTGGATGGCATGGTGACCTTCGCCGGCTGCGACAAGTCACTGCCCGGTATGGTCATGGCCGCCGTGCGACTCGATGTGCCATCGGTGTTCGTGTACGGCGGTTCGATTCTGCCGGGGCGGCACGCCGGCCACGACGTCACGATCCAGGACGTCTTCGAGGCCGTCGGTGCCCGGGCCCGCGGGACCATCGACGACGACGAGCTCGGAGCGATCGAACGGGCCGCCTGCCCGTCTGAGGGATCGTGCGGTGGGATGTTCACCGCCAACACGATGGCCTCCGCGGTGGAAGCGATGGGCCTGGCGCTGCCCGGCTCGGCGTCGCCGGCCGCTCCGGATCCCCGCCGCGACGAATTCGCCCGCGAATCGGGCAGAGCGGTCATCGGCCTGCTCGACAGCGGGCTGAGCGCGCGCAGGATCGTGACCCGCAAGGCGCTCGAGAACGCCATCGCCGTGGTGATGGCGGTCGGTGGGTCGACCAACGCGGTGCTGCACCTGCTGGCGATCGCCCGCGAGGCGGAGGTCGAGCTGGTCATTGACGACTTCGACAAGATCGGTCGGCGGGTGCCCCACATTGCCGACACCAAGCCCGGCGGCGCCTATGTGATGAACGACCTGGATCGCATCGGCGGGGTTCCCGTCGTGATGAAGGAACTGCTCGACGCGGGGATCCTGCACGGCGACGCGATGAGCGTCACCGGCCGCACGATCGGCGAGGAACTGGAGTCGATGGACATCCCGGCACCGGATGGCGAGGTCGTGCATCCACTGAGCGCACCAATTCACGCCGATGGTGGTCTGGCCATTCTCCGCGGGTCGCTGGCGCCGGAGGGGGCGGTCGTCAAGATCGCCGGCCTCACGGCCGACCAGCTGGAGTTCGAGGGACCCGCCCGCGTCTTCGACGGCGAAGCCGGTGCGATGGAAGCGGTGTTGACCGGCGGAATCGTCGACGGCGACGTGATCGTCATTCGGTACGAGGGGCCCAAGGGTGGGCCTGGCATGCGTGAGATGTTGGCCGTGACCTCCGCCGTCAAGGGGGCGGGGCTGGGTTCGACGGTGGCGCTGCTCACCGACGGCAGGTTCTCGGGTGCGACCCACGGTTTCTCGATCGGACACATCGCGCCGGAGGCGACCGACGGTGGGCCGATCGCCTTCGTCCGCGATGGCGATCGGATCCGCATCGACGTGCCGAACAGGACGCTGGACGTGGTGGTCGATGACGAGCAGTTGGAGCAGCGCCGCGTGGGCTTCGAACCGCTGCCCGCCCGCTACACCCGCGGCGTGCTCTGGAAGTACGCCAAGACGGTCAGTTCCGCCTCCGTCGGAGCGACGACCGGCGTCTGACCGGCTGCTCACTGCCCACCCACCCCCGACGATGAGGTCATCGTGCAGTTCGAGGAACTCCGCTTCGTGTGCCAGGAGGCCGCCGGGGACCTCGTGAGGTCCCGTGGGCGGCCATTGCCGCCCACGGTCGTGCTCCCGGGCGCCGAGCGCACCCAACTCCTGACGCTGCCCGAACTCCCCGACGATGACGAAGCGCGGCACACGGTCCTGGCCCAGTTGGCCGCTGACCACATCTCGGAAGGCGGGGCGCCGTGCTGGGGGTTCGTCGCCGAGGCCGAGGCCGGCGGCGACGATGTCGTCGTCGTGGTGTACGGCGCACGCCGGCACGCACCGGAGATCACCGCAGCGAGGTTCGACGAGGATGGTAACCCGGAGGCGTTCGTACCGTCCGAGCCGCTGGATCCGACCGCGCTGCCGTTCCTGCACCCGTTGCAGCACGCGGTGGACGCGCTCCCCGGCGTCGGTGACGTGTTCGATGCTGCCGATCCCAAACGGGGCGGCCCCGGCCACGGCGGCGGTCTCCCCATCATCGAGTAGCCGTCACCGAGCAGCCGTTCGGCGACGTCCGCTCAGAGGATTCCCGCCGCCGCCGCAGCGGCCCCGTACCAGGCCGCGAGGCTGTCGACGGTCTCGTGGGCGTTCAGCCCGCTGGGGTTGGGGACGACCCACAACCTGGCACCCGCCAACCTTTCGGGTTGTTCGCCCAGGGCGGCCTTCGGACGTCGGAAGGCGATCCGGTAGGTCGTCACCCCGGCGATTGCGACCACGGCCGGGTTCCAGGCCTCCAGACGTGCGGTCAGTTCCGTGGCGCCGTCCCGTAGTTCCCCGGTGGACAATTCCGACGCGCGGGCGGTGGCCCGGCGCGCGACATTGGTGATCGCGATCCCTCGCTCGGTCAGCTCCCGACGGTCCCCGTCGGTCAGACCCGCGACCCGATCCAACTCCTTCGAGGTGATGCCCGCCCGGTACAACGCCGGGTAGAACCGGTTCGACGGATGCGCGAAGTGGGTCTGCGTCGCTGCGGTCCACAGACCCGGATTGATCCCGACGATGACCAGCCGTGGTGGCTTTTCACCGACCAGGTCGGCAACCACGGCGTCGCGGTACGCCTCCAGTTCTTCGCGGGTGAACCCCATCAGCGCAGGCGGTTCATGCGCGGAACCGCGAGACGTCCACCTGGATGAACAGGCCGGTCGCGGTCGCGATGACGTCGCCCCCCGCTGCCGCCCGCGGCGCTTCCGTCACGTGCGCCTCCACATCGCAACCCCTGGCTCGATGCCATCATGCCCGAACGAGCGGGGAGGCTACTCGGGCGGTGGCAGTTGCTGAGCCGCAGGTGCGACGATCTCCACCTCACCGGCACGTCGCCCCTCCAGACTCCGCACGATCAGTCGCCAGTCGTTCTCCGTGACCCATACGTCGCCGACCACCAGCAACCGACCGAGCTGTTCGACGAGGTAGCCCGACACGGTCTCTGCGTCGCCCTCGGGAAGCTCGACCCCCGTGAGACGATGGACCTCGTCACGGCGCAGCGTTCCCGGCACGATCCAGACGCGCTCCTCGTTGCGGGCGACGGGTTCCTCGTCGTCGAACTCATCGGCGATCTCGCCGACCAGTTCTTCCAGGACGTCCTCCAGCGTCAGCATGCCCGCGGTTCCGCCGAACTCGTCGACCACCAGTACCGCATGGTTACTGGCGTCCAGCATGTCGCGCATGAGGTGCTCGAGGTCACGCGATTCGGGCACGGCCGGGATCGGACGCAGGAGCTCGTTGACCGTCAGATTGGCCCGGTCGTCGTCGTCTCGAATCAACGCATCCTTGACGTGGACGACACCGACGATGTGGTCCACATCCTCGTGATAGACCGGGATGCGGGTGTGGCCGGTCGCCGCGGCCAGCTCGAGCAGCTCGTCGATCGTCGCCGAGTCCACCAGCGCGTCCAGATCGACCCGGGGGGTCATGGCGGACTCCGCATCGATCGCGGACAGGCGCAGTGCGGCACCCATCATCCGCGCGTCCTGTGGCGCGATGGTCCCGAGGTCCTGGGACTCGGCCAGGGCCAGCGCCAGCTCATCCGGTGTGTGCACGAGCTGGCGTTCATCGACGGGTTCGACGCGGACCAGACGCACCAGGACGTTGGCCAGCCAGTTGAGGAACAGGATCAGTGGTCGCAGCAGCAGGATGAAGACGGAGAACACCCGCATGAGTCGGAGGGCGACCGCCTCGGGTCGAGCCAGCGCCAGGTTCTTGGGCGCCATCTCCCCGACGACCATGTGCAGAAAGACGACCAACGCCAGGGCAGCCGCCAGGGAGATGCCGGGAATGACGCCGTCAGGCACAGCCGTGTTGCCGAGCCAGTCCGCGAACAGGGCCTGTACCGCCGGTTCGGCGATCGCCCCGAGACCGAGCGAACACATCGTGATGCCGAGTTGCGCCGCCGAGAACGTGACCGACAACTCCTTGTGGGCGATGAGGGCGCGGCGGGCGCGCGTATCCCCCGACTCGGCTGCCTCCTCGAAGCGGGTGCGACGGGCCGCCAACAGACTGATCTCCGCCGCGACGAACGCGCCGTTGGCGACCAGCAGGACGAACCCTGCCACCAGTGCCGTGATGCTGAACGTGCCGTGGATACCGTCGGCGGCGACTGCCAGGATCATGACGGCACCTGCCCGTCGGCCGGCTCCGTCGGCGCCGGGAGCTCGCGGATCGCGATGGAGGTGATGCGAACGGCCTCCAGTTCCATGACCGTGAGCTCCAGCCGGTCGTGCACGACCCGCTCCCCCGGTTCGGGGATGTGACCCAGCCGGTCGAGCACGAACCCGGCGATGGTCTCGTACTCACCTTCCGGCAGCTGCGTCTCGAACAGCTCCTCAAGCTGATGGATACGCAGCGTGCCCCGCACCAGGAACCGGCCGACCCCCAGCCGCCGGATGTCCGAGTCCTCCCGGTCGAACTCGTCTTCGATCTCGCCGACCAGCTCCTCCAGGACGTCCTCGACGGTGACCAGACCAGCGATACCGCCGTACTCGTCGATGGCCAGCGCGAACGTGCGGTGATCCCGGCGCAACTCACCCAGCAGCCGTCGTAGCGATTCGCTTTCCGGGACCGCCAGCATCGGTACCGCGACCTCCAACACCGACGTGTCGCCGTGCTGGTCGGACGGGACCGCCAACAGATCCTTGACGTGCACGGTGCCGACGACCTCGTCCTCCGCGTCGCCACGGATCGGAAACCGGCTGTGACCGGTCGATCGAGCCATCCGACGAAGATCGTCGAGGGTGTCGTGCTGGTCGAGCCAGACCACGTCCGGCCGCGGAACCATGACCTCACTGACCCGCCGGTCACCCAACCCGATGGCCCGCTTCAGCAGCTGCGTCTGCTGATCGGTCAGGCTGCCCTCCTCGCCGGACGCCGTGACGATGCGGGCCAGCTCATCCAGGCTGTGGCCGCCTTCGAGCTCGCTGCGGACCTCCACCCGGAACAGGGCCCGGGTGATGCGTTGCGCCGCTCCGTCGAAGACCCGGATGATCGGACCGAACAGGATGCCGAACAGACGCGTGACCGGCGTGACGAACAGCGCGATACCGAGCGGCCGCGAGATCGCCAGGTTCTTGGGAAACAGCTCTCCCAGCACCATTTGCAACACGGTCGACAGCAGCAACGTGGCGGTGACCGCGATACCCAGCGAGGCCTGTTCCGGAGCCCCGACGAGATTCAGCAGCGGCCGGATGATCGTGTCACCGATCGTCTGATCGGCGATGTACCCCACCAGGAGCGAGGTCGCGGTGATCCCGAACTGTGCCGACGACAAGGCGAACGACAGATCCGACAGTTCCTTGACCACGGACCGGGCACGCCGATCCCCGCTCGCCGCGAGTTCGTCCACGACCGGCCGGCGCACGCTGATCAACGCGAACTCGGCCGCTACGAACAGCCCGTTCGCCGCGATCAGCACGGCGACGAGTACCACTCCCAGTAGGCCGCTCACGTGTGGTCGAACCGTCCTTCGCACCGCACCCGGGCGTCGTTGCCGGCATCCAGATCGATGCTCGGCTGTCCATCGGTCCCGACCGGCAGTGCAGCACGATAGAGCTCACCAGGCGCGAGTACCACGTCGAGCGTCGACCTCGCCACGTCGATGACGCGTTCGACACCGTCCTGACCCTCGATCAGGATCGAGGTGTCGAGCGACCCGGTGACCGCCAGGCCAACGTCCGTCGGCGCCTGGACCGCGACCTCGCAGCCGACGCCGGCCAGGGTCGTGGTCGTCTCGCCCTGCACCGCAACATCGAGGGACAGCGGGTTCGGCGGGTCGTCGGCCGTCAGCGTCCGGCTGCCCAGGCCGACCCACTGGCCGTCGATGACGGTCCAAGCGATCCCGACGGTCGCGGGCCCGGAGGCCAGCACGACCGGTCCCGACGCGCCGTCTGGCTGCGGCGAACCCGTGTCCTCCGGTGCGCCACACGCCATGACGGTGAAGACGAGGGCCGCGATCACCGTCGCACAGGCAGTAGGGGCCCCGGTCACCTGGCGGAGGGCGTGGTCGCCGTAGCCGGCAGCAGTTCCAGCGCATGTGTGCGCATGTTGAAGCTGTCGTCAAGCAGGACGGACAGGCCGAGGCCCGTCAACGCCGCCAGCATGGTCTGTGCGCGCCGTTCGGCGGCTTCCGGTGTCAACGTGGGGTCCTCGCGCATCCACGCCTCGGTGAAGCGCTCGACGCGGGCTCGGTGTGACCGCACGACGCGGGCGGCGATGGCGCGATCTGTCAAGCCGCGCCCGACGGCCAGCTGCAGATAGATGCGTGCGATGGGTGACGAACCGGTCATGAAGGTCACGAAGGCATCCACCAGATCGGCCAGGGTGTCCGTACCCTCGCCGTCCGGGTCCGGGTCAACCGCTTCGATGGCCTCGCGGACGACCTCGAAGACGGCTTCTTCCTTGGACGCGAACAGATTGTAGAAGCTGCCCGCCCCGACACGGGCCTGATCCGTGATGGCCTTGAGCGTGACGCCGTCGACCCCGACTTCGGACAGCAGGCGACGGGTGGCCGACAGGATCCGTTCGCGGGTTTCGAGCCCCACACGGTAGCGACCCATCACCTACCTCCAGGCCGGTGCGTCCGGGACCGCCGCAACCGGACGGCTGCCAACGTGGAGAACCGTAGCGGCCCACGAACTGTAGTGTACGCTCCAATATGTAGCGGACACTCAAACTCTTCTCGGTTACGGGAGCGACCGATCAGCGCGCGCGGCAATCCGCGGCGCAACACGATGGGAGCACGATCATGAGTCACTACCGCAGCAACCTCCGAGACATCGAGTTCAACCTGTTCGAGGTCCTAGGCGCCGAGGAGTACTTCGGCACGGGGCCTTTCGCGGCCGTCGATGCCGATCAGGCCCGCATGTTGTTGTCCGGGCTTGACCGCTTCGCCCGAGAGTCCATCTGGGCGGAATCGTTTAGCAGCGCGGACCGCACACCCCTCGAGCTGTCCCCAGAGGGCGACGTCACCATCCCCGACGACCTCCACGAGGCCCTCGTGGCGTTCTACGAGGCGGGCTGGCACCTGATGCCCCTGCCCGAGCACCTCGGCGGGTACGGCGCGCCG
>JBDNIX010000316.1:0-2714 GCA_041688045.1 Nitriliruptoraceae bacterium | reverse complement strand
GTGGGTCTTGCCATCGTGCTCCTGACCCTCGTGCTGGGAGAGGTCCTCGACGGGCTGTTCGGGGCGTTCGACGTCGACACCGGTTCCGGCATCTTCTCGGCACCGGTGATCGGATCCTTCCTGGCCGCGTTCGGATTCGGCGCCGCACTGTTGATGTTCGCCACGGGCGTGAACGCGACGGTCGGTGCGCTCGGCGGCCTGGTCAGCGGGGGTGTCGTCGGTGGGTTCGCGCTGCTGATGATGCGAAGCCTGATGAACATGCCCACCGACGCGACGGTCACCACGCGGGGGCTCGAAGGCGCATCCGCCATCGTCATCACGCCGATTCCCAAGGACGGCTACGGCGAGGTCACGATCCGTCACCACGGTGAACAGCGCAAGTACAACGCCCAGGCTGCTGAGGCGTTACCGGTCGGCATGCAGGTCCGGGTGACCGCCGTCGTGTCCGCATCCGCGGTCATCGTGGCACCACCCACCGACACCGATGCCGACCCCGAACCGACGGAGCACTGATGCTGGACTTCATCTTCGCCTCACCACTGGTGACCGGGATCATCGGTGCCGTGGTGCTGTTGGCACTCGTCGCCTTCATCATCGTTTCGCGCATCAAGGTGGCCGGGCCGAACGAGGCGTACGTCATCACCGGGCGCAAGGGCGCCCCGGTCAAGAACCCGGAGACGGGCGACATCTCGCATGACATGAGCGGCCAGAAGGTCATCATGGGCGCTTCGGTGTTCGTGTTGCCGTTCGTGCAGCGGCTGCACGTCATGGACCTGTCCAGCCGGCGAATCTCGGTCAGTATCCGGGGGGCGGTGTCCAGTCAGGGAATCAAGACGGACCTCGACGGCGTCGCCGTGGTCAAAGTGGGCGGCAACGAGGACGCGATCCGAGCCGCGTCGCAGCGGTTCCTGACCCAGCAGACGGAGGTCGACACCTTCACGACGGAGGTCCTGGCCGGAAGCCTCCGCTCGATCGTCGGCCGGTTGACGATCGAAGAGATCATCAAGGACCGCGCCCGGTTCGCTTCCGCTGTTGCGGAAGAGGCCGAGACCTCGTTGACCAACCAGGGGCTGACGCTCGACACCTTCCAGTTGCAGGACATCCAGGCGGAGGGCACCTATCTCAACGACCTCGGCCGACCGGAAGCGGCGCGGGTTGAGCAGGATGCCAAGATCGCCGAGGCGCGGGCCAACCAGGCCTCCGAAGAGGAGCGGCTGCGCGCCGAGGAAGCTGTCGCGATCCAGAACCGCCAACTCGACCTCAAGAAGGCCGAGATCAAGGCGGAGACCGACGAGGCCCAGGCGCAGGCGGCTGCCGCCGGACCGCTGCGAGAGGCGGCCCGCAACCGTGAGGTCATCCAGGAACAGGAGCTCGTCGCCGAGCGCGAGGCCGCGTTGCGCGACCGCCAGCTGGACACCGAAGTCCGCAAGCCCGCAGACGCCGAGCGGTACCGCATCGAGCAGGAGGCCGAGGCCTCCAAGAACGTCGCCATCTTCGAGGCCGACGCGGAGAAGACCCGCCGTGCCCGCATGGCGGAGGCGGTCGAGTTGGAAGGCCGTGCGGAGGCGGAAGCCATCCGCGCAAAGGGTGAAGCCGAGGCCGAGGCCCGCACGAAGAACGCCCAGGCATTCAATCTCTACGGCGATGCCGCGACGCTGGACCTGATCGCCGCGATCCTGCCGGACCTGGTCAGCGCCGCCAGCGAGCCGCTGAGCGCGGTCGATCGGATGACGGTCATCTCGACCGACGGCGCCTCCCAGCTGGCCAAGACGGTGTCCAGCAACGTCGAACAGGGCATCCAGATCGGGACGGACCTGACCGGCATCGACCTCCGGGGGCTGCTGTCACGCTTGAGTGGCACCGCAGACCCCGACGATGACGACGGATTGATCCGTGACTGACGTGGTCGGAATCGTCGGCCGTGATGGATGACCTCGAAGCGGTGACCGGGCTGCTCGGCCGGTGGCGTGCCGCCCCGGGGCCCACTGACCGGCTGCAGGTCGTGACCGAGGCCGCGCGGGTCCTGCGGGATCTGCCGGACGTCGAGCGTGACGTGCTGGCCCGAAAGCTGCTCGAGCACGGCGCCCCGGCCGCCGCCGAGCAGATCGCCCGGCATACCGGCCGGTCCGTGTCGGGGGAAGAGCTCGAGCACGCGGCCCAGGCGCTGCTGTCGGTCGAGGGCAGTGAGCTCGACCGCCTGGCGTCCGAACTGCGCAACCCGGTGCCAAAGGACGTCCCGCCGCCGCCCGGGGCGGTCCCGGATCCGCCGGTCCGTGTGGAAACGCCTGAGGCCCCGGCGCCGCGGCGCGTACCGGCGCCCAGACCCTCACCGAGCGCGTGGCGTCGAGATGCGACCGACCCGGTGACGCGGTACGTCGACGCGCTGGCGGCTGCCGCCAACGGCCGTGAACGGCTGCAACTGCTCGACGCCGGACCCGATCACCTGGACGTCGACGGGCTGCTGCGGGTGTTGCGTGCGGTGCCCGACGGCTGGCAACGCCGCACCGTGCTCCGTCGGCTGCTCGATGCCGGACGCGTGGGCGCCCTGTCCGATGTGCGGGCCGATGCGGGGGCCGATGTGCGGGCCGATGCGGGGGCAGTCGTGGCGGCCTTCCAACGACGGGGTGACCGCTTCGCCGCCGCGGCTTCGCTCGCCCGGCACGGGCTGGCGACGACCGACACGCTGGTGGCTGGACTCGATGCCCGTGACGCGC
>JBDNIX010000315.1:0-5355 GCA_041688045.1 Nitriliruptoraceae bacterium | reverse complement strand
GAGGACGGTGCGCGGGTCCGGCTCGAGGAGCGCCGGTGTCGCGAGTCGGAAGGCGACCCGCAGTGGGGTCGCCGTCTCACCGGAGTCGTGCCACGCCCCGAGCTCCTTGGACAAGAGCTGCAGCTCGCCGGGGTCGGCGTCGACGAACCCCTCGACCATCTCGCGCAGCACCGTGCCGGGTGTCCGGCGTTCCTCCTCGGCAGCGGCGAGCAGGGCCGGGGGCAGCGCCGACACCAGGGACGCAAGCCGCCGCCGCTCGGCGTGGTCGATGACCGGCAGCCACCGCGCTTCGACCCGGCCCGCGCGGGTCACGACACCCGGTACGACACGGCCGCGCGCCGCCAGCTCGAGTGCCAACCCGGCGAGTTCCGCCGCGGCACGCAGCGAGGTTCCCGGTCGGGCGTGGGACGGAGGATCGCCCGGAACGGCGAGCAGCAGTGCCAGCGCCTCCGGACCCGCGATCTCGATGGCGTCGGTCCGCCACGCTCGGAGCCCGGCGTCTTCCACCTCGGCGTCACCGCCTCCCGGCAGGCCGGGTGAGGGGCGAGGCGAGGTGGACGTGCTCGGGAGCAGGATGGTGGCTTCGGTCACCGATGTGGCTTGGGCGCGGTTGAGCCCGGCGAGTTCGCCCACGGCCCCCAGGAGGTCTTCACCGAGCACCGCGTATGGGTGACGGCGGGGTCGACCGTCGCCCGGAGTTCGGCCTCTCGGACGTGGCAGACGGCCGCCCTGCAGGGGCCGCTCACCCCACAGCTGGAGGCGTTCATCCGCGGACCAGACGGCGTGGAGGACGGTCATCTCGGCATCTGTCGTCGGTGCACTTGCAATCCGGTCGATCGTGAGGCGCGTCCGGGGAAGCCTGCCGCTGCGGAGGGGACGCGGACCTCGACGTGAGCGTAGGCTGCGAGGTGCGACGCCGCGAACATCCGGCGCGGTCGTGATGGACACGTGGGGAGCGCACCGATGGCTGCTATGGATCTCTCCGACGTGTGTGCGGCAGCTGGTCGGGAACCGGGTGAGCTGACCCGGCGAGACCTGGCCAGGGCGTTGCTGGCCGTCCCCGCGACCGAGGCGCTCGACGCCGTTCCCCGCCTGCGACGCGACCTGCTCGCCGCAGGCAACCCCCAGACACGACCGTTCTGGGACGAGACCGAGGAGCTGATCCGGGCTATCAAGCAGCGGACGACCACCGTCGGTGCTGTACGCCGATGGCTCGAAGCCACCGGCACAGAGCCGACGCAGCCGGTCGCAGGCGGGTTCGTCTGGCCCGACGAGCACGAGCGCGGCCCGGTCGCCGAGGAGTACCACGCCCGGCTCGTCGCCCACCTCGAGGACCTGGTAGCGGCTGGACGGATCGACCCCGACCGTCTGCTCGCCGGCGACCAGGAGGCCCTCACGAACTTCGAGCAGGTGCAGGTCACGTGGCTGTACACGCCCGATGAGAACGGCCGCGAACCGATCTGGGCGGTCACCGACGAGGAGGACGATGCGCTGTTGGCCGCCTGGGACGACGTCGACACTGACGCCCGCGAACTCCTCGCGGAGCTGTTGAACGACGTGGGTCCGCGCCCATGTCCGGAGGACGCCCTCCACGCCGCAACGGCCACGCTCCGGATACAGGTACGGGAGGACTCGTGGCGCGGCGAGCTGCTCCGCAGCTGGGTCGGGGACCTGGGAGCGCTCCCTCGTGACGATCGGACGTTGTGGACCGAGCTGGCGTCCTACGCGGTCACCGGAGGCCACCTCGACCCCACCGAAGGTCCGTTGACCGACGACGACCACGTCGCGTGGATGACACTCGACCATGCGGCCTGGATCGCTGCCGTCGCGACGCTCGCCCAGCTCGGTCCCGGTGCGGCTGCAGACGCGGACGCGCTGGGGCGGTACGCAGTCACGTTCGAGATCGCGGACGACCCTGACGTGGTCTGGCTCGACGACCCGCTCGAGGAGGACGGCGACGACCTCGAACTCTCCTGGAGCGTCGGTTTCGGTGTGGTCACGGGCTTCTGGCGGCTGCTCGGAGCCGTCGACGAGAACGAGTGTCTGACCGAGCTCGGCTGGTGGGGCCTGCCGGAGGCGCTGGATCGCACCTGGCGTCCCCGGGGCGACGGTGGCTGACCACCGAGACCGGCTACGTCGAGGTGGTCCGCCAGGGCCTGCGGGAGCATGCATGACAGGAGCAGGATCCGTGGCCGCCTCCGTCACCTGACCGGGCCAGTGCTGCCCGACGTACGGGCGGAGATCGTCCTTGTTCCAGCGGTCGAGGATCTTCGCGAGCGCGCTCGCTTACGCACCTCCGCCAGGGGGTTGCGTTCGAGCACGCACACCAGCGCGAGGGCCCGCTCGGCGGCATCGTCGGCGACGTTCTCGGTCACCACGGCTCGGCCCTCGGCCCGGGCCACCTCGGCGACCTGCTGGTCATCGGCTCCTCGCCGCCCGAAGTCATCGACGTGAACGGCGTCATGCCCGAAGCCCTCTTGCAACCGACGGGCCGCATCGCTGGGGAACATCTCGTCCAGCAGCAGTCTCACGCCAGCAGGGCCTGACGGCGCTTGGCGGATTGTTGGCCTTCCTCGATGGCCTGCTCGTTGCGAGCGATACGTGCCTCGGAGTCGTCGGGGTAGCGGGCGGCGAACTCCAGCGCGGTGCGGATCTCCCGAGGGTGCAGGTCGGACTCGGCCGCGAGGACCGAAGACAGCTCATACTCGATGCGCGGCAGGACGTTGAGGATCGCGGCGACGCGCTCGGCGAGCTGACGTGTCACGACGTCGTGGCATGGAGCGCCTCCGGCGGTGGGCACGAGGATCCTGACGCGTTCCGGGTTCGACATGGTGGACACCTCGGTGGGTCGGCTCCCCGAGAGCTTGCCAATCGGCGCCGGACGCGCGGCGCTCGATGTCGCGGCTGCGGATAGGCACCGACCCGGCCCCCCGCGGGTACTGCATCTCGCTCGAGCCGCGCTTCTGGACGCGCTGATCGCGCTCGGCGATCACGCCGATGAGGTCACGATCATCGGCGCTCAGACGATCCACCACACGGGCGCTGCTGACGTCTTCGACAGCAGAGGGCCGCAGAGTGCGTCCTGAGAAGAGGCGTCACGCCGCCGACGACGACGCCGGATGTTGGACGAGGGAGGTGGCAGGCTTCATCCCGGGTCGGACACGATGCCAAGCAGCCCGCACGCTACCGGCGCCATCATGGCGCTGGCCCCTGCCACTTGGGCAAGCTGTGCCGTCAGGCGCTGGCGGCGACTCGTGGGTTGACCGAATCCACCCCGACGGGTCGAGCGGACCCGCACCATGCGGTGACGCACTGCTCGATGCGGGTCTGCTGTGCCTCGCCGTAGCCGGCATGCCGCAGCAGGGAGAGCTGCGTCCATGCCACGACGACGACCGGCCCCGCGCATGCCGTGCACGCAGCATCACGGATCGCTGGAAGCATCGTCATCGAGGCACCCTTGTCGAGGAGGACCAACTCTCGCAGTTCCAGCGACCGGAAACAACGAACTCATGTCGGCCGGCGGGAGTGCCGTCGGACACCGTGAGCGCCGTGCTGCTGTCTCACCTGGCCGCGTCGCGGTAAGCCTGCCACAGATCAACGGGAAGTCGTCCGCGTTCCGTTACGGCATGCCCGGCTGCTCGTGCCCATGCCCGGACCTGTGCGGCGGTGGGCTCGCGATCCGGCTCGTCTGCTCGCCGTTCGGCCGCGGCTGCCAGGCGCCGCTGCGGCGGCGGGGTCACCGTCCGAGACGCGGACACGGTGTCCGGCGTGAAGCCCAACTGCTTGTAGCCGGGCAGTCGGCGCCGGTACATCGCGGCGAGCATGGGCACGCCGGCATCGAGGTAGTCGTGGACCTCGGCGAGGTCCTTGCCGGGCTGATCGCGCAGGATCCGCCCCACGTACTGGGTGATCCGTTGCCGGGCCGAGATGGGGAAGGTGAGGAACAGCGTGTCGAGCTTCGGACAGTCGAAACCCTCACCGATGTAGCGGTCGGTCGCGACGAGCAGGGGCTGGCGGTCCTCGGCGAGCCGTTCGTGGACCGCCCGACGCTCGGTGGGCTTGAGGCTTCCGTAGAGCACCAGCGGCTCCAGGCCCAGACCGGACAGCCGGCCAGCGAGCACATCGACGTGTTCGGTCCGACTACTGAGCACCAGGCAGTTGCGCCCCGCACCGACCGCTTCTGCCACATCCTGGCAGATCTGGTCGTTGCGTCGATCGTCCTCGACGAGCGATGCGTTGATCAGGGCCAGCACTTCGCCCCGGGTCAACCCGTCGGTCGAGTCGTCGATGGTCAGCTCGGTGCGGTGGACCTGCAGCCGAAGGTCGAGGTTGCTGGCGCTCTGGGTGATGCGATGCCGGATGGGACCGCACTGCATCACCATGATGTCCTTGAGTCCGTCGGGACGCTGTGGTGTCGCGGTGAGCCCCAGCCAGCGGCGTGCGTCGAGGTTGCGGACGGCTCGTTCCACCGTGGGGGCGGGAACGTGGTGGCATTCGTCGATCACGACCAGCCCGTAGCCGTCGAGCAGGTCGGCAGCCTGCTCGTTGCGGGTCACGGTCTGGACCATCGCGATATCCACGATCTTGGTTGGACGTTGCTTGCCGCCGCCGATCTGCCCGGCCTCGACCCCCAGGTGCGTGGCCAGTCGTTCCCGCCACTGGGCCAGCAACGGCTTGCGGTCGACGAGCACGAGCGTCGGCGCGGCGTGGCGGGCGATCAGGGCACACGCCATGACGGTCTTGCCGGCCCCCGGCGGCGCTTCGAGCACCCCCAGCTCGTGGCCGGACATCACCTCGACGGCGCGCTCCTGCGCAGCCCTGAACTCACCTGCGAAGACCAGCACGATGGGCACGGGCTCGGGACGCTCGTCGATGATCACAAGCCGGCTCCCCGCCTCCTCCACGATGGCGGTGGCCTGCTCCACCAGCCCACGCGGCAGGTAGAGGTACTCGAGGTCCTCGACGTAGCAGCGGATGAACCTCGGTGTGGCGTGGTTGGACAACCGGAGGTTCTCGTTCTTGTAGAACGCCGGGTTGTGCAACGTCGCGAGGTGTTTGAGTGTGGCGTACAGCCCTGGCGGGATACCGGCCCGTCGGATGGCGAGCATCCCGGCCAGCCTGGCATCCATGGTCTCGGGCGGCGGTGGATCCGCACGGACCGCTGACCGGTACAGCCGCGTGTCCGGTCCGACCGCTACCGGCCGCAACTCGTCGACGACCCCTTCCACGTCCGCCGGGGCCATCCGGGTCAGGGAGCTGAGGAACACGAACTGGTCGGCGACAGGCTCGAACGTCTTCGGGTCCACGAACACGGTGGTGCCGCGCTCGCGGCGGCACTCCCCTTGGAGCGGCAGG
>JBDNIX010000314.1:0-11336 GCA_041688045.1 Nitriliruptoraceae bacterium | reverse complement strand
GGGTGATCTGCGAGGTCGTCAACCCCGACGGCACGATGGCGCGAGTGCCCGACCTGGCGGATTTCGCCCGTGAACACGACCTGCTGATGATCACGATCGCGGATCTGGTCGCCTACCGGTTGGAACGCGAAGGGCTCGTCGAACGGGTCGCAACGGCAAAGCTGCCGACGCCGTACGGCGACTGGACCATCCTCGGGTACCGCTCCGCCATCGACGGGCAGGAGTCGGTCGCCATGCTCTACGGCGATCCGGAAGGCAAGCCGGACGTGCTCGTACGGATGCACTCGGAGTGCCTGACCGGTGACGTGTTCCGGTCCTTGCGGTGCGACTGCGGGGCCCAACTCGACCTGGCGATGGCCCGGATCGCGCAGGAGGGGCAGGGCGTCATCGTCTACCTGCGCGGCCACGAGGGTCGAGGTATCGGGCTGCTCCACAA
The DNA here is from genome assembly GCA_041688045.1 of Nitriliruptoraceae bacterium. Lineage (GTDB taxonomy): Bacteria > Actinomycetota > Nitriliruptoria > Nitriliruptorales > Nitriliruptoraceae > CSSed11-175R1. The sequence goes on along the minus strand of JBDNIX010000314.1, from coordinate 10,900 downwards.
ACTGCAGGCCTACGAGTTGCAGGACGGGGGCGCGGACACGGTCGACGCCAACCTGGCGCTCGGACTGCCGGCCGACGCGCGGGACTACGGCACCGGCGCGATGATCCTCGTCGACCTCGGCCTGACGACGCTGCGGCTCCTGACCAACAATCCGGCCAAACGAGCTGCCCTCAACGGATTCGGCCTGTCCATCATCGAGCGCGTACCCGTCGAGGTCCTGCCGAACGCCTCCAACGCGAGCTACCTCCGCTCCAAGGGCGACCGCATGGGCCATGATTTCACCGGCAACGACCTCGTGGTTTCGTCCGGGGTCGGCGATATCGCCAAGCAGCGTTCGGATGCGCCGCCCGCGGTGGTCAAACCGGAACGCGGCGGGGCGATGGCGCCGCCACCCGACGACGGCCGTGATCGCCTCCGCGACGACGTTTCCAACGGACACCCCGGACCGGCGGCGGCGCAGGCCGCCGGCGCCCGCGACATGAAGGGTCGACCATGAGCACGCCCACCGTTCACACCGGCAGCCTGGATGCCGCCGGACTCCGCATCGGCATCGTCGCGGCGCGGTTCAACGAGGCCGTGGTCGACCGATTGGTGTCCGGAGCCATCGATGCCGTGACCCGGCACGGCGGCTCTGCCGACGAGATCACGGTCGTGTGGGTCCCGGGTGCCTTCGAGGTGCCGCTGGCCCTGAAGACGTTGGCGGCGTCCGGCTCCGTCGATGCGTTGGTCGCGCTGGGTTGCGTCGTACGGGGAGCCACCCCCCACTTCGACTACGTCGCCGGCCAGTGCGCGGCAGGCGCGTCGCAGGTCGCGCTGGATTCGGGCGTTCCTGTCGGCTTCGGCGTGCTGACGACCGACACGTGGGACCAGGCCGTGGAACGCGCGGGCGGGAAACTCGGCAACAAGGGCGCTGAAGCCGCCGCAACCGCCATCGAGATGGCACGGGTTCTCAAGGCGCTGTGACCGACGACCGGTCCCCGGCTCCGCAGCCGACTCCTCCCGCTGGCGCCAAACGGGCGGCCGTGCGCGAGGAGCAGGAGCACCTCGATCGGATCCACGACCGGGTCGAGGAACTCCGTCAGCGCGCGGACGATCGTCTGGCCGCCACGATCCGCGACCGACCCGGATCGACGTTCCAGGCCGTCTTCGAGCGTGATGTCACCGCCCACCACCACGCCGCGCGGTCCGCCCGCTACACGTTCGGTGACGTCGAGTCGCTGGCGTTCGGGCGACTGGACCTGGACGACGGTGATCGCCTGCACGTCGGACGTGTGTCCGTGGTCGATCAGGACGGCGAGGTGGTGCTGGTGGACTGGCGGGCACCCGCAGCGGCGGCGTTCTATCAGGCCACGGCCGCGCATCCCCAGGGGGTCGCCCGGCGGCGGACACTGACCACCAAGGGCCGCGTGCTGCGCGACCTCGATGACGAGATCCTCGATCACGAGGCCGCCGACCGGCTGGGGTTGGAGGCGGTCACGGGCCAGGGCGCCCTGCTGGCGGCGCTGGCACGGTCGCGCTCGACGACCATGCGCGACATCGTCGCCACGATCCAGGCCGACCAGGACCGCATCGTGCGGACGCCGGCAGCCGGCACCCTGGTCGTCACGGGTGGACCCGGAACGGGCAAGACCGTCGTCGCCCTGCATCGCGTCGCCTACCTGCTGTATCAGGATCGCGACCGCTTCGAAGGCCGCGGCGTGCTGGTGATCGGCCCGTCCCGCGCGTTCACGGAGTACACCGCCCGCGTGCTGCCCGCCTTGGGGGAGGATCGGGCCGTGCAGCGCCCGTTGGAGGCGCTCGCTCCGTCGGGAACCACCATCCGTGGCTGGGACACGGCGTCGGTGGCGGCGATCAAGGGCGACCTGGCGATGGTCTCGGTGTGTGAACGGCTGCTGGGCCGGGTCCTGCCGCCGCTGCCTCCGACGACGCGGGTGGCGTTCGACGGGACGACGGTGCGCGTCACGGCCACGGAGCTTTCCGCCGTGCGGTCCCGACTGTTCGAGCGAGTGTCGTCCGACAAGCCGGGCGCCAGCTACCACGCCCGTGCCGCCGGCGCCGAGGAAACCCTGCGCACGACGCTGTGGCGTGCCTGGAAGTCGGCGCATCGCGCCGCAGGGGAGGATCCGCCGGACGAGCGCACCGGCTCCGGCTTCGATGCCGCGCTGGACGATGCCGCCGAGGTCACGATGCTGCGCCGCTGCTTCTGGCCGGATCTGCGTCCCGGAGACGTTCTGAGCGCCCTGGCCGACGGCACCGTCCCCCTGGCGGAGATCGCCGGCGACGGACTGTCGGCGCAGGCCGTGCAGCTCGTGACCTCGGCCTGGGACCAGGCCTCGGAGTGGACCATCGACGACGTGGGACTGCTGGACGAACTCGCGGCCCTGCTCGGCGAGAAGCCCGCACCACCGGTGCGGCAGCGGGACCACGATCCCGGCATGCGCGTGACGGGCGACCTGGGCGACGACCAGCCGGTCCACGTCGACATCGAGGCAGAGGGTTATCGCGATTTCGCGCACGTGGTCGTCGACGAGGCGCAGGACCTCACGCCGATGCAGTGGCGGGCGGTCGCGCGCCGCGGGCCGTACGCATCGTGGACCGTGGTGGGGGACCTGGCGCAGCGCAGCCGCGTCAGCGAGCCGTCGACGTGGGAGGCGATCGCCAAACTGATCGGCCGCCGTCGCGTCGCGATCGAACGCCTGACCATCAACTACCGGACGCCTGCAGAGATCGTGGACGTCGCACGCGACGTGCTGGAGGTCGCCGGCCACGATCCGAACGACACGCCGACCAGTGTGCGGGTCGGCGGCGACGTCCCGGAGGTGGTGACCACCGAGGACACGGTCTCCACCGTCGGTGGCCTGGTCCGGGACACGCTCGGCGCTGTCGAGGGCACCATCGCCGTGATCGCGCCCACCTCTGAACTGCCGGGGTTGTCCGACCTGCTGGCAGCGGATCCGGTGGCGTTCGACCCGGACCGGGTGCGGTTGCTGCATCCCCGGACGGCCAAGGGTCTGGAGTTCGACGACGTCGTCATCGTCGCACCGGACAAGATCGTGGCCGAGGACGAGGTCGGTACCCACCAGCTGTATGTGGCGGTGACCCGCGCGACCCGCCGGGTCCGGTTCGTGGTCGCCCCCGACCGCGACTTCCCCGGCCGCTCCCGCTGCCAGGTGCGCACGGCCTGACTCGACGTCCCCGCGCCCGTCGCCCACCCGTCCGGCCGCGGCCGCCGGCTGCTGCATCCGGGCGCGGCTGAAGTGACGTGGCCCCGGGGCGGTCGGTTCACTTCAGCGGACACGCCGGAGCGGGCTGCTGCGGCCGGCGTTGAAGCGAACTGACCCCGGGACGGTCGGTTCGCTTCACCGGACGGCCAACGGTCCACCCGACCGGGGAGTTACAGCCGGCAGGCCAGGATGTCGGTGACGAGGATGCCCTTGGCGCCCAGGGCCCAGAGTTCGTCCATGATGCGGTGGGTGTCCCTGCGGGCGACCATGGCCCGCACGGCGACCCAGTTGGTGTCCTGCAGGGGGCTGATCGTCGGGGACTCGATGCCGGGGGTGAGCTCGGCGGCGGTGTCGAGCGTCCCCGTGCGGATGTCGTAGTCGATGATGACGTACTGCCGCGCGATGATGACTCCGTTGATGCGTCGCAGCAGGTGGTCGACCTCATCCGACGGTTCGGCGTCGGGACGGCGGATGAGGACCGCCTCCGACTCCAGGATCGGGTCGCCGACGATCTGCAGACCGGCCTGACGCAGCGTCGTGCCCGTCGAGACGACATCGGCGATCACGTCCGCGACGCCCAAACGGACCGCGGTCTCCACGGCGCCGTCGAGGTGGACGACGGATGCCTCGATGCCGCGCCGCCGCAGGTCGCGTTGCACCAGGCCGCTGTACGAGGTCGCGATGCGTTTGCCCGCGAAGTCCGCGACGGTGTCGGCCGTGCCCGGGACGGCCGCGTACCGGAACGTCGAGTGGCCGAAGTCCAGCGCCAGGATCTCGTCCGCCTCTGCATGCGAATCGAGGAGGAGGTCACGGCCGGTGATGCCGATCTCCAGCTGGCCCACGCCGACGTAGGTCGCGATGTCGCGGGGACGCAGGAAGAAGAACTCGGTTCCGCTGTCCGGATCGATGAGCACCAACTCACGGTGATCGCGGCGCTGGCGGTACCCCGCTTCCCGCAGGATCTCGGACGCGGGGTCGGACAACGACCCCTTGTTGGGCACGGCGACGCGCAGCATCGACAAGGTCCTTGGTGTTGTCCGGAGGTCCGGGGCGAGGTGGGTACGTGCAGTGATGGACGGGCGGGAGCCAGGGATCGGGGTGGCGTCCTCCGACTCAGAGGTGAGCGTAGACGTCATCGAGCGTCAGACCGGTCGCCAGCATCATCACCTGCACGTGGTAGAGCAGCTGGGACAGCTCTTCGGCGGTGCGCTCCGGCGACTCGTGCTCCGCGGCCATCCAGGACTCGGCGGCCTCCTCGACGAGCTTCTTGCCGATGGCGTGTACGCCCGCATCCAGTGCCGCCACGGTGCCGGAGCCGTCTGGACGCGTGGCGGCCTTCATGCGCAGTTCGGCATACAGCTCGTCGAAGGTCTTCATCGCGGATCCGGTCGGTCGTGGCGTTCACTTGACGGCTGAGGGTAGGCCAGGCGGTTAACAGGGTCGCGGCGCCCGGTAGGCTCGCGGCACCTACGACCCTTCGTCCCCCCACCTTCAGGAGCGCCGCGTGAGCGACGTGCCCAACGACCCCACCGCAGCGTCCGGCCAGCAGGCCGGCGGCGAGCCCACCGAGGAGGAGGTCCGCGAATACATCAGCCAGCTCCGCGGCGCCCCCGTCGATCAGGTGATCGCCGAGGTGTCCTCCGCGCTGATCAATGCCGCGCAGGTCAAGCTCGGGCGCAAGGACGGCCGTCTGCTGTTGGACGTCGTCGGTGCCGTGACCGAGCAGCTCCGCGGCCAGGTCGATGATGAGCTTCCGCGGCAGCTCGACGACGTGCTCGCCAAATTGCGCATGGCGCAGGTCGAAGCGGAGAAGGAAGCCGGCCAGCAGGGGCAGGCGGAGCAGAACGACCTGGGGTCCACCCCGACTCCGCCCGACGCCACACCGTCGCAGGAGCCACCGGCCGGGGGCGGTCAACAACCGGGCGGCGACGCCGCGTCACGGTTGTGGACGCCCGGTAGCTGAGCCCGACCGCTCGACCGCTTGGGCCCATGGACGCCCGGAAGAGCGGCGTGGTAGCATCTTCTCTGCGCTCGCCGGAAACCCAGGCGGGCACGACACCGGAAATCCAGGTGGGCAAGACAATTGAGACGAAGTGGTGCCAGACGGCACCCACCCGGCAGGTCCGCCTCACCGGGTCAGCGTCGCCACCAGCCGCCCCCTGGCTGCTGCAGATGCTGTCCTGTACGGCGATCACCCGCGTGATCGCCGTTCTTGTGTTCCACGACGCTGTTCCACGTCTCGACGACACCGACCCCGCACGGCCCTTCGAGGAGGCATCAGCATCGACGATCAGCAGCGCCGCTTGAACGCGGACATCAAGGTTCCACGCGTCCGACTTGTCGACGCCGACGGTACGCAGGTCGGCATCGTCGCCTTGGCACAGGCCCTTCGCCGGGCCCGTGAACAGGATCTCGACCTCGTCGAGGTGGCCCCCCAGGCCGACCCGCCGGTGTGCCGGATCCTCGACTGGGGCAAAGCCAAGTACGAAGAGGAACAGAAGCAGAAGGATGCTCGCAAGCGGCAGAGCCAGATCTCCGTCAAGGAGATCAAGATGCGGCCCAAGATCTCGGACAACGACTATGGCACCAAGTCCAGTCACGTCCGGCGCTTCCTGAACGACGGCGCCAAGGTCCGTGCCTCGATCATGTTCCGTGGTCGCGAGATGAGCCATACGGAACTCGGACTGAAACTGCTGGATCGGTTGGCCGATGACATGGTCGAACTCGCCAGCGTGGAGGCCAGCCCGAAGGTCGATGGCCGCAACATGGTGATGGTGCTCGCCCCGATCAAGCAGAAGGCTCCCAAGGAGGACCACGGCGCTGCAGCCGACGACTCCTCCGACGGGTCGAACGCGTAAGCCACAGACTCTCTCGACATCGCCGCGCGGCTGGAGGCAGTCGCCGCCAGCGATCGAACCTGCCCGCCCAGGAAGGCTCGTCACATGCCCAAGCAAAAGACCCACAGCGGCACGAAGAAGCGGTTTCGCGTCACGCGGAACGGCAAGGTCATGACCGCCCAGAAGAACCGCAAGCACCTGCTGGGGCACAAGAGTGCCAGCCGCAAGCGTCGCCTCGCCGGTGAGAAGGAAATCACCGGTGCCGACGCCAAGCGCATCAAGCGGTTGCTCAACCAGTAGCCGTCCGGTCGAACAGATCCGTAGACGCCCGATCGGTCGCGATCGAGGACGTCCGTACGACCTCCCGAGGAGGCAGTCGTCATGGCACGAGTCAAGGGTGGCGTTCACGCCAAGAAGAGCCACAAAGCGGTCATGAACCGTGCGAAGGGGTTCCGCGGGGCGCGCAGCCGCCGGTTCAAGGTGGCCAAGGAAGCCGTCTACCACGCCGAGCGCTACGCCTACCGCGACCGTCGTACCCGCAAGGGCGACATGCGTCGGCTGTGGATCGCCCGCATCAACGCCGGCGCTCGTCAGGAGGGCTTGTCGTACAGCCGCCTGATGCACGGTCTGAAGCTGGCGAAGATCCAGGTCGATCGCAAGATGCTCGCGGACCTGGCCGTTCACGACGCGACCGCATTCGCTGCGCTGGTCACCGCCGCCAAGGGCGCCCTGGAAGCTGACGCAGCCTGAACGACCTGCCGGCGCCCGACGAGATCACCTCGACCCGCAATCCGCGGGTCCGGAACCTCGCGGCGCTCGCGCGTCGGCGGGACCGTCGCGATCGTGGCTGTCATCTGATCGACGGCCCCAACGCTGTGGCGTCCGCGCTTGCGGCAGGCGTCGTCAAGGAAGTGCTCGGGACGGCCGAGGGGCTGGCCGATCTGGTCACGGCCGTCGCGTTCCCTTCGCAGGTACAGGTCACGCAGGTGTCGCCGCATGTACTCGAGCGGCTGGCCGACGTCCGTACGCCGCAGGGGGTCGTGGCCGTCGCGACCTCGATGACCACCGACCTGGCGGATGTCGTTGGCCACGGTCTGTTGGTCGTGCTGGACGAAGTGGCCGATCCCGGCAATGCCGGGACCATCCTGCGGACCGCCGATGCGGCTGGTGCCGCAGGTGTCGTCGCGACCGCAGGCAGTGCGGACGTCTTCGGACCGAAGGCCGTCCGCGCGGCGGCCGGCTCGACCTACCACCTGTCGCTGGTCGTGGACGTCGACCTTCTCGACGTCGTGGCCGCGTGCCGGGCCTCCGGCCAGGAGATCTTCGGCCTGGATGCCTCCGGGCAGATGACGATCGACGACCTGGAGTCCCGCGAACCGCCGCTCGCCCTGGTGCTGGGCAACGAAGCGCACGGGTTGTCGGACGCCCATACCGCCCTGATGGACGACGTGGTGTCGATCCCCATCCACGGGCAGGCCGAATCGCTGAACGTCTCGGCGGCTGCCGCGATCGCGATCTACCTCACTGCCCGGTCGGTGCGCCAGCACGTGGCCCGGCGGTCGTGCTGATGGGCGCTGAACTGCTGGACCGCCGCCCACATGCCGTGGTGGTCCTGCGCGACGGCATCGTCGTCGTGGCCAACCAGCGCGCACGCCTGCTGTTCGGCCGGACGGCGGACCGCCCGGATGATTGGCCCATTGGCGAGCCGTTGGTCGGCGCGGTCCGATGCCTCGATGATGTCGGGGAGCCCGTCGCTCTGCCGACGGAGCCGCCGGCGGTCGGTGACCGCTACGCCGAACGCATCATCTACCTCGAGGTGGCCGGGTCCCGGCGACCGGTCGCGGTGGATGGCCGCTGGTCGCAGGGCGAGTTGGTCCTGACGCTGCGCAGCGCCGCACGGCGGGATGCGGCCGTGCGGCTCCAGGGCGATGTCGTGGCCACGGTCGCCCACGAGATCCGCTCGCCGTTGACCAGCGTGAAGGGGTTCACGCGCACGTTGTTGTCACGGTGGGAACGCTTCTCGGACGAGCAGAAGCTGACGATGTTGGCGACCATCGAACAGGATGCCGATCGCGTGACGCGGCTGCTCACCGACCTGCTGGACGTGTCGCGCATCGACGCCGGGCGCGTCAAACTGTAGCGCTCCCAGGTGGATGTCGGGGCCCTGGCGGTCTCGGTGGCGGACAAGGCGAGGGTGCGTTCGCCGCAGCCACAGATCGAGGTCGTGGTGCCCGACCAGGTGCCGTACGTCGCGGCCGACCGCGACAAGTTGGAACAGGTCCTGACCAACCTGGTCGACAACGCCCTCCAACACGCACCGGGCAGCCCGGTCACGATCACCGTCGACGTACGCGAGACCGCGCTCCGGATCAGCGTGGCGGACCGGGGCCCGGGGGTCGACCGGGCGACCGCGCCACAACTGTTCCGCAAGTTCGGGCGCGGGCGTAGCAGCCATCGGGCGGGAACCGGCCTGGGCCTGTTCCTGACCAAGGGTCTCGTCGAAGCGCACGGTGGCAGGACCTGGTTCGACCCGGACGTCACCGACGGGGCGACGGTCCACGTCGAGCTGCCGCTCTGATCCGCCCGCTCCAATCCGACTGACCCGGTTCGGCCGCCTATCCTGCGCAGCCGGTCGTCGTCGAGGTCATCTCCGATGCGCTGACACCAGCCCGTGTCCCGCGCGACGGCGCACCCTGCCGGAGGTTCTCCTGTGAGTGACGCAGCACCCACCGACGACGCCGTGGTGCAGATCGCCGATCTGCAGGACGAGGCCCTGGCCGCGATCGACGCGGCCGGCGACACCGGCCAACTCAACGACGTCCGCGTCCGATTCACCGGCAAGAAGTCCCCGCTGGCAGATCTGCAGAAGGGCATGCGTGACCTCACACCCGACCAACGCAGGGAGCGGGGTCAGGCGCTGAACGCGTTCCGGGCCGCGTTCGACGTGGCCTACGAGCGCCGTGAGGTCGACCTCGCGGGCGCGGCGATGACCGCCAGGCTGGAGGCCGAACGCCTGGATCTGACGCTGCCACCTCGACGCACCCGGCGCGGACGTCCGTCGCTGCTGACCCAGGTCGAACACGAGATGCTGGACGTGTTCATGGGCATGGGGTTCCGCGTCGCCGAGGGGCCGGAGGCCGAAGCCGGGATCCTCAACTTCGACCTGCTCAACATCGAACCCGACCACCCGTCCCGGCAGGAGATGGACACCATCTACGTGTCCGGCTTCGACGACGTGGTGCTGCGGACCCATACGTCGCCGGTCCAGGCACGGGTCATGGCCGCACAGGCCCCGCCGATCGCCGTGGTCTGTCCCGGTCGGACCTATCGGGCGGACGCGGTGGATGCGACGCACTCGCCGGTGTTCAGCCAGGTCGAAGGACTGGTCATCGATGAGGGCATCACGATGGGTGACCTGCGCGGGACGCTGTTGGCGTTCTCGCGCGCATTGTTCGGCGCCGACCGTCAGATCCGTCTGCGCCCGTCCCATTTCCCCTTCACCGAGCCGTCGGCGGAGGTCGATGTGTCGTTCGGGGGGACCGGCGGCAACCACGGGTGGCTGGAGATCCTCGGGTCGGGCATGGTCGACCCCAACGTGCTGGCGATGTCCGGGATCGATCCGGACCGCTATTCGGGCTTCGCCTTCGGGATCGGTATCGAGCGGGTCGCGATGCTGCGACACGGCGTCACCGACATCCGCGAGTTCTTCGAGGCCGACGCGCGGTTCCTCGCCCACTTCTGATCGCGCCGACACTGCGGATCGCGCTGCACCGACCGATCACGCTGACAAGGACCTGATGTGAAGCTGCCGATCTCGTGGCTGCGGTCGATGGTGGACATCGACCTGCCGGTCACCGAACTCGCCGACATCATGAGTCTGCACGGCTTGGAGGTCGAGGAGGTGGCGACGCCGGGTGCGGGCACCGCGGGTGTGCGCACCGCCCGGGTGCTGGACTGGGCGCCGCATCCGGACGCCGACAAGTTGCGGGTCGTGCACGTGACCGGCGAGGGCGGCGACGGGCAGATCGAACTGGTCTGCGGCGCCGCCAACTTCGATGTCGGTGACGTGGTCGCCCACGCCGTGCCCGGATCGTCGATCCCGGGCATGACCATGGAGCAGCGCACGATCCGGGGAGTCGTGTCCAACGGGATGCTGGCCTCCTCCCGCGAACTGCAGCTGGGTGATGACCACGACGGGATCCTGCGCCTGCCGCAGAACACGCCCCTGGGTGCGGATCTCACCTCGCTGCTGCCGCTCGGCGAGCCGGTCATCGAGATCGCCGTGCAGCCGGACCGGGGCGATCACCTCAGCGTGCTCGGGGTGGCGCGCGACCTGGCCGCGATCCTCGACACGTCGTGGCGTGCCCCGGACGTCCCGGCACCGTTGCCTGGCGGGACCATTCCGGTCGACCTCAAGACCGACGCCTGCGCGCGGTTCGCCACCTGGATCGTCGACGACGTGACTGTCCAGCCGTCCCCGCCGTGGTTGGCGCAGCGGCTGGCACAGTGCGGGATCCGGTCGATCGATGTCGTCGTTGACGTCACCAACTACGTGATGATGGAACTCGGTCAGCCGCTGCACGCCTTCGATCTGGACCAGGTACGTGGCACGTCGTTGGTGGTCCGCGAATCGGACGGCGGCGAACACCTGACCACGCTCGACGACCAGGTGCGCGAACTGGTGGCCGGCGACGTGGTCATCGCCGATACACAACGGCCCATCAGCCTGGCCGGTGTCATGGGCGGGCTGGACACGGAGGTGACGGCGGGCACCACACGGGTCCTGCTGGAAGGCGCGGTGTGGGACCCGGCCACGATCCGTCGTACCTCCAGGCGGCT
>JBDNIX010000041.1:0-13251 GCA_041688045.1 Nitriliruptoraceae bacterium | reverse complement strand
GTCTTGTCGAGGTCGAAGAAGGCCGCTTCCGTGGCGCCTGTTGACCGCCGGCGCACGTCGTCCAGCATCGCGTCGGACAGATGGTCCGCGCCCGGACGCGCGTAGCGTTCCCCGGTTTCGGCACCGGCGGCCTGCCGCTCGTTGGCCAGCTCCGCGGCCGCGAGCAGTGCGTCATCGGTGTGCTCGGTCATGTGCGCCTCCTTCGCCATCCGGGTGCGCTGGGTCCTGCCCCTGTCCCGGCCGCAGCCGATGCCGGGACGGACCGGACAGATTATCCGGCAGCGTCGAGCCGAAGACCGATCAGCTCACCGAGCCGAAAGATCACGGGCGGTTCGGTCGCTGCCATCTCGACGTCTCCGGCGTTGCGTACGGTCGCGATGCCTTCGCCTGACGCCAGGTACAGGGTATTTGCGTCCCGCGTCACGATGAGCGTGGTCGTCTGCAGCGTCGGCTGCCGTGAGGGGCCCCGGGTCGACAACGGCAGATCCGGATGCTCAGCTTCAGCGAGGCTGCGAGGTGCGCCGGTGAGCGCATCCACGATCGTCCAGCCCTCGTCCGGGGTCGCCGTCCTGCCCATGGCCACGGTGCCGTCGCGCCACGGCAGTGCGATGATGCAGCACCTATCGCCGGCGTCGATGGGTAGCTGCCGTGCCCACAGCGGAGTGCCGCGATCGTCCCAGGCGGTCACCACGACGTAGGACGCGGGCTGATCACCGGCGGTTCGCTGCAGCCACGAGGCGACCGCCACACCGCCGCCCCGTTGCACGCGTCCCAACGGCACCAGGTCGGTGTGTCGCTGGAGCACCTCGCCCGTGGCGCCGTCCAGGATCAGGGCTTCGTCGCGTGCGCCGCTGCTGGCCACGACCCAGGGCCCTTCGACCCGCGCCCATCGCGGAGATCCGAGGTTCTTCTCCCACCGCAGATCGCCCGTCGCGACGTCGAGCAGGCGCAGGACATCGTCGGGACCGAGGGTGAGGAGGCCAAATGGCGAACCGCTGACGGGTTTGCCGGTCTCGAGCGCCCACGCCGTGCTGCCGTCGCTCAGCGACAGCGAGGTGGCACGCTCCAGGGCGGAGTCGGGACGACCTTCCGGTGCGGACATCACGACGACGTGATCGTCGGTGAGCTCGATCGCCCGGAGCTGGTGAATGTCCCGTTGCCACCGCACGCTTCCGCCCGTCGCCACCGCGAAGATCCGATCCGGTTGCGCGACGAGGACCGTGCCGTCCGCCCCGATCGCCAGGGCGGTGATGATGACTCGACCGCTGGCGGCGACGCTGGCCACCGGCTGTCCGTCGGCTGTCACCTCCCGCAGGTCGATCGCCCAACCGCCACCGCCCGGATCGCTGCGATCAGTTCCTCGGACCCGCAACCGGGGCCCGTCCGCCACGGCGATCCACCGACTCGTCGCCGCGAACGCCTCGAGGTCGTCGGTCAACCGGACGCGCCACTGGGCACACCCCTGAGGCTCGCAGCGCAGCCGCCCCGCCGGCCCCTCGTCGGGCCGGTCACCACCAGCGTCCGGATCGGTGCGCGGACGGGGATCCGTGGGCCCGTTCGCGGAAGGGGCACCGGTCGGTTCCCGCACGTCGCGGTCGGGAAGCCGGACGTCTGCTGCGGCGTCGGCCGTGGGGGTCGACGATGTCTCGATGCCGGGGAGACCACCGACGATTGCGCCCACGAGCACGAGCAAACCGACCACCAGGACCCCGACGCCGGCCGTGCGCGACCCTGATCCGGTGCTGGACGAAACCCCGGCGGCACCGAGCGCCAGGCCGCATCGTCCACAGAAGCGGGCCGTGGCTTTCGGCCACGAGGTGCCGCAGTTCGGACAGACGGTTCGTCCGGCCATGCTGGCTCCTCGTCGTCGCGTGCTGCGGTCAGCGTGTCGCGGGCTGCACGCCGATGATCGAGCCGTCCTGGCGCGCTACCAGCGGGTCGGCGGACACCACCTCGATGCTGCCAGGGCTCGACATGCTCGCGGAGCCATCGGCGGCCAGCAACGCCAACTCGCCGACCGCTTCCTGCAGCAACCTGCCGGGTGCCTGCGCCGGGACGTGGGTGCGGCCGACGTTGGGGCCGCCGGGCAACGCTGGCGAGTCTTCGTCCGGGAGCACCCGGGGCTCGCCCGTGGCCGCATCGACGACCAGCCAGCGATCCGTCGGCGGGCCCGGTACGAAGACCGCGATCGTGCCGTCCCGCCAGCGGATCGCAGCCGGGCAATAGGCACCCCTCAGCAACGAGTTCAGGCGGAGTTTCCACCGCTCGTGGCCACGACCGTCGAGGGCTACGAGAACCGCACGTGGGCCGCGTCCGCCGCGGGTCTGTTCATCGACCCAGGCGGCGACCCACAGATCCCCGATCGGCTGCATCGCCGTGAGCAGGCTGCTCTCCGGCCGCTCCGTGACCGACTCGCCGGTGGCCGCGTCGATCAGCAGGGAACCCCCACCATTGGTGTTGCTGTCGACCAGCCACGGTCCGGTCGTGACCTGCAGGTTGTCGGTCGGTCCGACTGCCCGGGTCCAGCGGGTGGAGCCGTCGGCCGTCTCGACGACTTCCAGATCGCCGTCCTGGTTGATGGCTGCCAGTCCACTGGCGATGAAATCGCGGGGGATGAGATCGTCGCGCTTCCACAGCGCCTGACCGGTCCGGGCCTCGATGGCGGTGATGCGCCGCCGGTCCACCATGCCGGGCACCGTCGTGCCCGGTGGCAGGTCACTGATCACCACGACGTGACCGTCCCGCGGTTGGAGGTACCAGGACCTGCTGGCCGCGCTGGGGATGGTCATCCACTGATCGCCGTCCGGATGGATTCCGAGCAACAGATCGGGCCACAGCAGCAGGGCGGTGCCGTCGTCGGAGACGGCGATGCGGGAGGGGGCGCCGACCGGTTCGCCGTCCACGGGACGACGCAACAGCCAGCCGATGTCGTGGTCGATGGTCGTCGGTCGTAGCGGATCGCAGGCGCACGGTCGGTCCGTCGACAGCCGCGACCCAGGCATCGTTGACGGCGACCTGGGCATCCTCGTCATCGAGGGAGAGGCGCCACAACTCGCAGCCCTCGGGTCGGCACCGGAGCCGGTCGGGATCGAACTGGTCCAGGGCCTCCTGCTGCTCCGGGCTGATCTCTCCGGCGACGAGGAGCTCCTCGGGCGACGGAAGGGCCACGTCCGGGTCGGGATCCGCTTCGAGGAGTCCTCCGCCGACCCCGGTCGTTCCCGTCACGGCCGCAAGGGCCAGGACCGCGATTGCGGCGACGACGGCTGCCGTGACGCGGGAGCGGTGCGTACGCAGGTGGCCGACGGGCGGCCGCGCTGCGCGGTTGCCCAGTGACGTGCCCAGGCGATCAGCGCGTTCCAGGGGGGCGCCGCACCGGCCGCAGAACCGTGCGCTTCGGGCTTCCCACTCGCTGGAGCATGTCGGGCAGCGCGCCGCGCGTTGGCGCGTCGGGAAGCCCATGCTGCCTCGTTTGGTGGATGCCGGAAAGGGTACGGCGGGTCGCCGTCCACAGGGCAGGGAGCCCCCGCGAGCTGAGGAGGAGCCCGTGACCGTAGGTTCGGTGCAGCGGTCGTCGTGGCCGTGTCCAGGTCGGAGGTGGTGAGGCTCCGAGGCGGTGATGTGTGAGGTGGTGATGTCGCAACCAGCCGACCCCCCAGCGGCGGACACCCCGGCGCGGCCGGTAGCCGTCGACCTGCCACGTGCGCAAACGGAGGAGGTGCGACGCTGGGTGGAGGGTGTCCTCGGCTGGCAGCTCGTGGACGGCTCGACGGCGCAGCTGGTGCCTCCGACCGTCCGCCTGATCGGGCCGGACGCACCGGTGCCGAACGACCGTGTACCGCGGATACTGCTGTTGCCGCCTGGCGGATCGGCGGAAGCGGCCGCAGTCGCGGCGATCCGCACCGGCGCTGTCGATGTGCTGGTCTGGCCGGAGGAGCGCGACCGGCTGGCGCAGGTCGTGGCGGAGGTCGTGGACCGTCCCGTGGCGCGTTCGGAGGGCCGCCGGATCGTCCGGATCGGTGGCGTGTCCGGCGGCGTCGGGACCACCACGGTCGTGCTCGCCCTGGCCGGACTGGCCGGTTGGCGCGGTACGCGCTCCATGGCGGCGCTGCG
Source organism: Nitriliruptoraceae bacterium (assembly GCA_041688045.1). GTDB lineage: Bacteria > Actinomycetota > Nitriliruptoria > Nitriliruptorales > Nitriliruptoraceae > CSSed11-175R1. The sequence goes on along the minus strand of JBDNIX010000041.1, from coordinate 9,141 downwards.
CGGTCACGTCCCCGTCGCCGGCCTTCCGACGGTTCCGGCGGCTGCGGTGGCGGCCCCGGACCTGTGGGCCCGACTCCCGCAGCCGCCCGGAACGCAGTCGCTTCGGGCCGTGCGGGTCGCGGACCCGGACCGGATCGCGACGCCGACGGACCCGGCGATCGAGTTGGCGGTTCTGGATCAGGGTGTCGACGTGGACGTGGACGTCGTCGTGTGTCGCCCGGATGCGGCAGCCCTGGAGCGATTGTCGGCCACGACGGCTGCAGCCATCGTCGTCGTCGGGTCGGGTCCGGTGACCCCGCGAGAGCTCGGGCGGGTTGCGGCCGGCCGTCGCGGCATCCATTTGCCGTGGTCCGCGCGTGTGGCGCGCGCTGGCCGGTATCACCGGGTCCCGGGGTCGCTGCCCGGTACGTGGGTGCAGCGGTTGCGGCCGCTGCTACCCGATGCTGAGCCTGACGGTCCCTCCCCGTAGGTACGTGCCGGTGGCTCATCGGCGGCCGCCTCGGCCGGAATCAACGTGCCCCGCGTCGCGCCCCTGAGGCACGCGCCTATGCTCCGTCGACCTGTGAAGCCGCAGGCAGGGGCGCCGCCCAATCGTTCGGGGCAGCGTTGCGAGACAGAAGGTGGGGCAGATCTTGGGAGGCCGGTTGCTGCAAGGACGACCAGCGGGTTCGGGAATGGCGCGAGCACGGCGGTTCGTCATCGTGGTGGCGGTCCTGGCACTGGCCGTCGCGCTGCTGCCGACCGGACACACCTCAGCACGTGCGCAGGACGTTCCGTTCGTCCGCGATATCCGCGAGGCATGCCCACTTTCCGTGCAGAATCTGCGCCCCTACCTCGACATGCCCTCAGATGCCCACGCTGGCGCCGTCGGATGCCTTGCGTACCACCGGATCGTCGAAGGCCGCGGAGAGGACGGCGCCCGGATCTTCGATGCCGGCGCGGGCGTGACCCGGGGGCAGATGGCGGCCTTCCTCGCACGCACGATCGAGTTCCTGACCGAGGAGCAGATCCCTCTGACGATCGGCTACGAAGACGATGCCGGCGAGCATCAGACCAACATCCGGAAGCTTGCCACGGTGGAGGTGGGCCGGGGCTTCGATGACGGGACGTTCCGCCCCGACGAAACCGTCACGCGTGAGCAGATGGCCACGTTCATCGCCCGTGCGCTGGAAGTCATCCTGGCCGATCAGCTGCCCGAGCAGGCGATCTTCGACGACGTGGGCGAAGTCCACGCGGCCAACGTCGGCAAGCTGGCGGCGTTGGGCGTGGTCGCTGGCCGGGACGATGGCACATTCGGGCCCCGACTGCCGGTCAACCGGGCGCAGATGTCGTCGTTCGTCGCGCGCGCGTTGGACGTCGCCGCCGAACGGAGCGTCTTCCCCGACCTCCTGCGGGTCGTCGACGGCACGCCCTCGGTCGAGGGCGACTCGCGTCCCGGTTCGCCCGGGGTGATGGCCGTCACGAAGGTGCAGAGCGGTGGGCACCCCTACTTCGACCGGGTGCTCATCGAGCTGGGCGGGACCGGCAATCCGGGATACCGGGCGAAGTATGTCCAGCAGGCCCGGCAGCGGTCCAACGGCGAGCCGATCGAGATCGCCGGCGACCACATCATCCGCCTGGTGGTCACCGGTGTGGCGGAGCCGGATGAACTCCCCGACGACATCCAGCCGTATACCCGCGCGCGACGGGACGGGCAGCCCGGCAGCCAGGTGCTCGAAATCGTCAACGACCGTGCCATCGACGGTGAGCACGTCATCTACATCGGGACCACGAGCTACGCACCGTTCGTTGTGCAGCGCGGAGCCGACCCCACCCGCGTGGTCGTCGACATCTTCCGAGGGTTCGACGAGCCGCTCCCACCTCCGAGCCCGGAGGTCGTGTCGAGCTTCTCGACGCCATTGACGCCCGGGCAGGTGCGCAACAACAACATCCACCTGGCCGCCGACTACATCGACGGCGACGTGATCCCGCCGGGCGGCACGTACTCGTTGAGCCGCTCAATCGGTCCTCGCACGACGGCCCGTGGGTTCGGTCCCGGTGGCTTCATCTCCGACGGTGAGATCATCACCGTCACAGGCGGCGGCATCAGCCAGCTGGCGACCACCTTCGTGAACGCGGCCTGGTTCGCCGGTATCGAGTTGGTGGACTTCAAACCCCACTCGATCTACTTCACCCGCTACCCGATGTGACGAGAAGCCACGCTCAGCGGGACGTCCATCGATGTCATCGTGACCAACGACTCTCCCTACGACATCACCATCCGGACGTCGCATTCGCAGAGCCAGGTGACGATCAGCTTCGTGAGCGAGCCGTGGGCCAAGGTGTCGTCGTGGACGGGTTCCCCCCGCAACGTGGTCGGCGGCATCGGGGGAGCATTCAGCGTGTCCTGCGGCCGGACCGTCACGTACCCGCAGGGCATCACCGACTCCGAGACCTACGGGTGGCGGTACAGCGAGGGCTATCCAGGCTGACCGTTCGTCCACAGCATCGAGGTCGCTCGTTGAGGACCCGCGCGGCCTGAACCGTAGGCTTCGGGTCGGCACGGGGTCCCACCAGCACCGTCTCGTGCCTCCGTCGACAGACGGCCGTGTTCCATCCGACCCGGGGCGGGGACGGAGACCCCGTGGCGCGCTCCGCGCAGTCCGCGACCGATGCCAACACGACCGATCCTCGCCACCTCCGGGCGGCCGTCTCCCGGCGTCTGCGCGATGACGTCGAGGTGACGTCGGGCGCCACGGACCGGGCCGCCCTGCGGCGGGCCGTGGCTCGGGCACTGGCAGCAGAAGGTGTGGTCGCGGCGCCCGAGGTCTGGGCCCGGTTGGTACGTGACCTGGTCGACGACCTGGGTGGGTTGGGGCCGCTGGAGTCGTTGCTCCGGGATCCGGCGGTCACGGACCTGATGGTCAATGGGCACGACGAGGTCCACGTGGAGCGCGACGGCGCACTGGTCCGGACGGCCCTGCAGTTCGACGATGACGATCATGTCACACGCGTCCTGTCACGGGCGCTCGGACCGTTGGGCGTCCGGCTGGACCGGTCTCATCCGTTCGCGGACGCGGTCCTGGCCGGCGGCATCCGCCTGCACGCCATCCTCCCGCCCCTCGTGGACCGGCCGACGGTCACGTTGCGGCGGGTGCCGGCCGTGGTCCCTGGATGGGAGGAGTTGGCTGCAGCGGGCGCAGTACCGCCGGACGCACGGGAGCAGCTCGTCGACGCGGTCCGACAGCGGCGCAATATCGCCGTGTGTGGGCGCGCGGGTGTCGGCAAGACGACACTGCTGGCACGCCTACTCAGCGAGGTCGGCGACGACCGCGTCGTGGTGATCGAGGACGCACCCGAACTTCGCCAACCCTCCCCACACACGGTCCACCTGCGGACTCGGGCGGCCAGCCCGGAGGGCATCGGGCAGGTCGATATCGCCATGCTGCTCCGCAACGCGCTGCGGATGCGCCCCGACCGACTGGTCGTCGGTGAGGTTCGAGGTGCTGAGGTCGCCGACCTCCTGCAGGCCATGAACACCGGCCACGATGGGTCCATGACGACCGTGCACGCCAATGGTGCGACCGAGGCGATCGTCCGCCTGGAGGGCATGGCGCTGCTCGCCGGGATCCCGCATGCGGCCGCGCGCGCACAGGTGGCAGCCGCGCTCGACCTGGTCGTTGCTCTGGACCGTGATCGCGAGGGACGCCGTCGGGTGTCCGAGGTCGTGCGGATCGATGGAGGTCGGGATGGCGCCACGACCCGGGAGGTGTGGTCGTGTGGTCGTGGCTGACGCCGGCATCGTCGGTCCCTTCCTCGACGACGGCGACCGAACTCATCCGACTTCGCGTGACCGCCGGCATGGACCCGGGGGAGGACGCCGATCTGCCCGGGCGGACGCGACGGGCCGTGGACGTGGCCCGTGCGGTCGGTGCTCCATTGACCGAGGCGCTGGACGCCGCCTTGACCGCGGAGGAGGACGCCCGCGCCGCATCCCGGGCGGTTGCCGTTGCCAGCGCGCAGACGAGGATCGTGGCGGGGGGACTGCTCGTCGCGCCGGTGGTGCTGGTTCCGGCACTGGGCAACCTGGTCGGCGCCGATCTCGTCGGCTTCTACACCACGCCGACCGGGGCGACGGTGCTGGCGATCGGGGTGGGGCTTCTCCTGACCGGAGCGGCGATCATCTGGACGCTCGTCCGTCGAGTCGGCCGGCCGGTGACGGCAACGGTTCCGCTGGCGATGAAGCTCATGATGGTCGTCGGATCGCTCGCCGCGTGGCGGATCGCCGGACCGGGCGTGGCCGCCGTGGCCGGAACGGTGCTGACGCACCTGGCACGACGATCGATGGGGCCGGCGCCGCTCACGGGCTTCGACGAGGCTGCCGATCTGGTCGCCACAGCCCGTGGCGGGGGAACGACGTCAGCGGAGGCGCTGCGAATCGCGGCCGAGCACGTACCGCACCTGGCCGTTCCGCTGCGGCGGCTCGCCTTCGATCTGGATGTGGGGGCCATCGGCGGACCCTTCCCACCGACCGGGAGCCCCCAACTCGACCGGCTGACGACCGTACTGGTCGCGGCCCACGACCTCGGCGCACCGGTTGCGCCGGCCCTGCGTCGGTTCGCAGCCGATCTGCGTGCCGATGAACTCGCACGGGTACTCGCTGCTGCTGAGCGGCTCCCTGCGCAGTTGACCTTCCCCACCGCTCTGTGCCTGCTGCCCGCCACCCTGCTCCTGGTCGGTGCGCCGATCGTGCAAGCCGGGTTGGCAGCAGCCGGCATCTGACCTCCTGAAGGAGGAACCATGCACGACGCGACCGAGAACACGACCGAGAACACGACCGAGAACGCGACCGAGAACGCGACCGCGCTCAACGGCGAGGAAGGATCGCTGGTCACCGAGTACGGCCTGCTGGCGGTGGTGGCCGCCACCGTCTGCGGCGTCATCATCCAGTGGGCCAGCGGAGGAGCTCTGGTGACCCTCTTCAACGCGCTCCTGCGCCAGGCACGTGCGCTCGTCGGCGCGTGATTCGTCCGCTGAGGGAGGCCCGGTGCCACACCGGGCCTCCCGCCCCACCTCACGCCGCGCACATCGAGCCACCATCGGCGGCAACTCCGCGAACCGTGGTGCGGTCGCAGGACGGCGTGCTCAGCCTGGAGGCGGTCATGGTGCTGCCGATCCTGGCTCTGCTGGTGGTCGTGCTGCTGCAGTTGGCGGCCCTGGTCACCGACGTGCTCGTGCTCCACGACGCCGCGCGGTCCGGTGCCCGCATGGCAGCGACGACCTCCGGTACCGGTCCGGTCGTCGCCGCCGTCAAGGAAGCGGCTCCCGAACTGGTCGATGTCGCGGTGCAGGTGACGCCGACCGTCCGAGGCGACGGTGACCTCGTCAAGGTGGAGGTCCGTGTGACCCGGTCGATCGGTCCTGTCCGGCACCGACTGCAAGCGGTGGCCCACGCGCGAGTGGAACCCGCCGTTGGAACCACCCGCCGGGGGGTCGGACCGTGAGCGGGTGGCGCGGGTCCCTCCATAGCCAGGACGCGACGGCCAGCATGCTCCTGCCGATGGTGCTGTGGGTCGCCACCCTCGTCGGCATCGTGATCATCGACATCGGTGCGTACCTGGTGGCCGCCGCCCGGGCGCAGTCGCTCGCGGATGGGGCGGCGCTCGCCGCCGTCAGCACCGACGTCCCGGGGGGTCGCGGACAGATCCCGTACACGGAGGCCGAGCGCGTGGTCCACGCCGGTGGCGGACGGCTCGAGGAGTGTCGCTGCATCGGCGGACGCGAGCGTGCCACGGTGACCATCAGTGTTCCCGTTCCCGGCCTGGTGCTCCCGACGCTGGGGGCATCGCGGGTTGCGGCGGACGCATCAGCCATCCTCGCACCACCCGATGACCTGGCTCCCGGACCGACGCGTGAACGGGCCCGGTGGCCGCTCCCGCTGGACCCCTGACCGCGCTCGTCCGTACCGGGCTGCGCTGCCTCGGCCGCCGACGGACGGGTAGCGTCGAACCCCGGCCTGGAAGGAAGACCCGCGTGCGAGCCGATCTGGTCCTGGAGGGCGGCGGTGCCAAGGGCATCGCTCTGGCAGGTGCCATCGCCGAACTCGATGACGCCGGCTACCGCTTCCAACGCATCGCGGGGACGTCCGTCGGTGCCATCATCGCTGCTCTCCTTGCCGCTGGCATGTCCCCGCGCGAGCTCGAGACCACGGCCCGGCAGTTGAATCTCAACGAGGTCGCTCCGCCCAGTCGCTGGTCGCGGTTGGGAAACTGGCCACGCAAACTGGCCGTGCTGTTCGAGCTTGGTGTGCACGACCATCGCCCGCTACGTCGGTGGCTGACCCGACAGCTGGCGGCGTACGGGGTTCGGACGTTCGCGGATCTGCGCATCGACGATCCGGACGGCCACCTTCGACCGGAGCGCCGTTTCAAGCTGGTCGTCACCGCCGCGGACGTCACACGGGGCCGCTTCGTTCGATTCCCATGGGACGCGGCCGACTACGGGCTCGATCCGGGGGAACTCCTGGTGGCCGACGCCGTCGCGGCTTCGGCGGCGCTACCGCTGGCCTTCGAGCCCGTCCGCCTACGGACCGGGAGTGGCCGACACGCCGTGCTCGTCGACGGTGGGTTGCTCTCGCGCTTCCCGATCGACGTTTTCGACCGGTTTGACGGGCTGCCATCGCGGTGGCCGACCGTGGGGTTGAAGCTCAGCGCGACACCGGATGCCGACGGCTTCGTCGTCCGACATCCGGTCCACGGTCCGTGGAGCTACCTGAACGCGTTGCTGGGAACTGCCGTCGCATCCTGGGATCAGCGCCACCTCGAGGATCCCGCGATCATCGACCGCACCGTCTTCATCGACACCAGTGACGTGTCGACGTTGGACTTTGAGCTGTCGCCTCGGCTACGCGACGACCTCGTCGATCGTGGCCGCGCTGCCGCGCGCGTGTGGCTCAGTTCTGGCCCGGAGCCGGAATCTCGACGATGAAGCGGGCGCCACCGGTGGCGAGGTTCTCGGCCCATGCCCGGCCATCGTGGATGCGGGCGAAGTCGGCGACGAGCGCCAGGCCGATACCCGTTCCCGGCTGGGGGTGGTCGTGATCGACGCGGTGGAAGGGCTCGAAGATGCGCTCGAGCTCTGCGGTCGGGAGACCCGGCCCTTCATCCCGTACCTCCAGGCGGAATCCCGTGCCGTGCAGGGGCTCCAGGTGCACGGTGATCGTCCCCCGCGGTGCGTACTTGGCCGCGTTCTCGAGCAGGTTCAACGTGATGCGTTCGACCAGAACCTGGTCCGCGTGACTGGGCAGCTCGTCCGGAATGACGACACGGGCCCGGTCGAGGTCGCGTAGCTGCTCGCTGGCCTCGCGTTCGATCTTCAAGGCGCGTTCGAGCGCTTTCTCGCGCTCGACCTGTTGACTGACGTCGCGGAAGTACACCGCCAGTCCGCGCGTGGACGGGTAGGCGTCCAGCTCGTACATGTCGTTGCCGAGGAGTTCGTTCGCCGGCTCCCCGATGATCTCTGCACCCCGAGCGTTGACGTAGGTGAACCGAAAGTCGTGGTCCATCGTCAGGAAGCCATCGCCGGTGCTCTCGAGGACCTGGGCGAACTGCTCTCCGAGCCAGCTGGTTTCCTCCTCCGCTCGCTTCCGGGCGCTGATGTCCTGCAGGGCGCCCTAGAGTCGGACGATCCGCCCCTCCGCGTCCCGTCCGGCCTCGCCGACCGCCCGGACCCACCGCAGCTCACCGTCGGCCCATCGGATGAGGTGCTCGATGTCCCAGGGTGTTCCGTCGGCGAGGCAGGCGTCGACGGCAGCCTCGATGACGGCGCGGTCGTCGTCGGGATGGAGGTCCATGACCTGGCGGTACGTCATCTGGCTGCCGGTCGGAAAGCCGAGAATCCGGCACATGACGTCGGACCAGACGACCGTGTCGGTCTGCAGGTCCCACGCCCACCCGCCGAGATGTGCGATGGAGCCCGCCAGATCGCGGACGTAGGCGCCGGCCAGATGTCCCCACCGGATCGTGCCGTCCGCGTGGAGGTAGCGCTTCTCCATCTCGTAGCTGTTCCGGCCCTCCTCGACCATGGCATCGATGCGCTGCTGGTCCGGCTCGACATCGTCGGGATGGGCGATCTCCTGCCACGTCGTGCCGATGAGGTCGTCCCTGGTGCGCCCGACGAAGCGGCAGAAGGCGTTGTTGACGTCGACGAGGTGACCGTCGAGCGAGACGATCTCCATCCCGATCGGGGCGCGGGCCATGGCCAGTCGGGCGCGGTGCTCCGACTCTCGCAGCTCCATCTCGGCTTCGTGCCGGTCGGTCACGTTGCGGCCGACCGAAAGCACCTCGTCGCCGTCGGGACCGCTGACCAGACGATCGACCCATTCGATCCAGATCCCCGGATCGTCAGGGGCGGTGCGCGGCTCGGGGTCGACCAGCAGTGGCTGCTCAGCGCTGAGCCGGCCCAGCTGCAGCCGTATCCCCACGAGCTCGGGAGGTGTCAGCAGGTCGTCGAGCGGTCGGCCGATGCAGGCCTCCGGCGTGGTTCCGTCCGGGCCGCGTGCGTGCCATACGGGCATCGGCGCACCTGCTCCCGGCAGCCTAGAGGTCCGCAGGAGCGACCCCTCCGGGCGGGCGCGGTGCACGCCCCAGGAGCAGGTCCAGCACCGCCAGCGCACCGGCCTTGTCCAACGGATCGTTGCCGTTGCCGCATTTCGGGCTCTGCACACAGGATGGACAGCCATTGCGGCAGGGGCACGATCCGATGGTTCGCCGCGTCAGCAGCAGGTGCTCTGGGAGCCGTCGGTACGAGCGTTCGGCCAGTCCGGCCCCGCCCGGATAGCCGTCGTAGACGAAGACGGTCGGGTGGTCGGTGTCCGGATGCCGGGCCGTGGACAGGCCGCCGAGATCCCAGCGGTCGCAGAGAGCCAGCAGTGGCAGCATCCCGATCGCGGCGTGCTCCGCAGCATGCAGTGCGCCGGGGACCCGTCGAGGACTCAGACCTGCCGCATCCAGGACGCCGTCGGGCACGACGTACCAGACGGCGACGGTCCGCAGTTCCATCGCCGGGAGATCCAGATCGACGCGTTCGAGGACCTTTGAAGAGCCGATCCTCAGCACGTCGTAGCCGGTGACCTGGGTCGTGACCTGGACGCTGCCAAGGCGT
>JBDNIX010000313.1:0-2646 GCA_041688045.1 Nitriliruptoraceae bacterium | reverse complement strand
GTGAAGGCAGCTGCTGCAACGCGGCGAACTCGGGTCGCTCCTCCGCCAGGGTGCATCCGAGCCCGTCGGTGAGGTAGGCGGTCGAACCCCACGCTCCCAGCAGGGTTGCCGTCACTGCGTGGGGATCCTCGGCATCGATCCGGAGGAACGGGACGAGCGGATTGTCGGGCAGATCGCCCGTGGCGCTGTCAACGGTGTGACCGGCCAGGAGATGTCCGGAACAGACCGTCTTGGCCGCGTATCCGGTCGCGACGGGAGCGATGGGACCGAGGTACCAGACGACACCACCGATCAGCGCGACGACCACGACGCCGGCCGCCAGAGCCACTTTCCCACCACGCGACATCGACGCCTCCCGGTCCGTGTCGACCCGTCAGCCGCAGCCTACGTCGTCGGATCTCACGGCCCCGGCCACCAGCCGTACCTTGAGGAGCACTCCCACCCGGATGATGCTCCCGAGGTCGTGCGTATGTCTGGCCGCTCCCACCTGTTCGTCACGCTCGGCGCCGGCGCGTGGCTCCTCACCGGCTGCGCCGGTGGACCCCCTGCGGTCGCCGACGTCCCCCCGGACGTCGGCCCGTCGACCGATGACCCCGTCGTCGCCGTGGCCGACAATGACTTCGGACCCGTCGAGGTCGTCGTCGCAACAGGGGCTGAGGTGACGTGGCATTGGGAGGGCCGCGCCGCCCACGACGTAGCGGGCGACGGGTTCGAGAGTGACATTCAGGCGACCGGAACCTTCACGCATGCCTTCGATGGGCCCGGGGCCTACGCCTACGTGTGCACGCTGCACCCTGGTATGGAGGGAGTGGTATACGTCGTCCCCGACCAGGGGTGATGGACTGACTCAGACCCCCTGGGGCTCGAGCCCCTCAGCGCGAAAGGCATGAACGACCTCCGGATGCCCAGGACCGAGAACGCAGCCCACCTGGTCCCGCAACCCCACGCGCACCTGGAAACGGCAGGCGTCTTGATCGTCGAGCGGAGTCCGGCCAACGAGTTCGAGGAGCTGCATCACTGGCCCGCTCCCGTCCTCGGCGGCCTCGTAGTGCACCCAGGTGCCGCTCCGACCGCGGTCACGCACCAACCCCACTCTGCGCAGGGCGGAGAGGTCGCGGGAGATCTGGTAGTCGGGCACGTCCAGGATGTCACTGAGCTCGCACCCGCAGAGCGTGTCACCGGCTTCGAGGAGGACCCGAAGCACCCGCAATCGACGCGGCTCACCCAGCACCTTCAGCGCCGCGGACAGCTGAGCGCTTGGATCCTCGGCTCGTTCCGACCGTGTCATCGGGTCTCCTCGGGCTCATACCGCTCGTCTACTTGCACGTTACGGCAACCATACTTGCAGCAATTCGCAATCAACGGTAGTGTCCTACTTGCAGACTTTTGCAAGCTACCGCGAACCCGCGTACGCCGCCAGTGCCGGCGGCTGGGCCAGCCAATGCGACGACTGGACGGATCGTGACCGATCACGCCGAACCGGGCCGGCCACTCCCGCCGCCAGCCGACGGTGCCCAGATCCCTCAGGCGGTGACCGGCAAGCTCGGCACCCTCGACCGCTTCCTGCCTGTCTGGATCGGGCTGGCCATGGCGGTCGGGCTCGTACTCGGCCGGCTGGTCCCCGCCGCGGCCGAGACACTCGATGCGATGGAGATCGACGGGATCTCCCTGCCGATTGCCATTGGGCTCCTGGTGATGATGTATCCGCCCCTGGCGAAGGTGCGCTACGGCGAGATGGGGTCGTTGACCGCGGACCGTCGCCTCCTCGGGCTCTCGCTGGCACTCAACTGGGTGATCGGGCCCGCTCTGATGTTCGCGTTGGCGTGGTTACTGCTCCCCGATCTGCCGGAGTTCCGGACGGGCCTGATCATCGTCGGACTCGCCCGTTGTATCGCGATGGTGCTGATCTGGAACGACCTGGCCTGCGGCGACCGCGAAGCGGCGGCCTTCCTGGTGGCGATCAACTCGGTGTTCCAGATCATCGCCTACTCGCTGCTCGGCTGGTTCTACCTCGTCGCCCTTCCGGGCTGGCTCGGCCTGGAGCAGCAGGCCCTCGACGTGTCGATCTGGGACATCACGAAGGCGGTTCTGGTGTTCCTCGGCGTCCCCTTGGCGGCCGGAGTCGCATCACGCGTGATCGGGGAAGCCCGCAAGGGCCGGGAGTGGTATGAGTCTCGTTTCCTTCCGCGGATCTCGCCTTACGCGCTCTACGGGTTGCTGTTCACCGTCGTCCTGTTGTTCACGCTGCAGGGCGAGCAGATCACCTCGCGTCCGCTGGCCGTCGTGCGCATCGCGATCCCCCTGACCGTGTACTTCTTCGCGATGTTCAGCGTGTCGTTCTGGCTCGCGGTCAAGCTCGGGATGGACTACCCGCGCACGGCGACCATCTCCTTCACCGCTGCCGGCAACAACTTCGAGTTGGCCATCGCGGTCGCGATCGGCGTGTTCGGTGCGACCTCGGGCGAAGCGCTCGCGGGAGTCGTCGGACCGCTCATCGAGGTGCCCGTGCTCGTCGGGTTGGTCTACGTCGCCCTGTGGCTACGCCGCCGCATCTTCCCGATGGACGGATCGGAGGTCCACGGATGAACTGCCTCGACTCCGGTGCGGCGGTGTGCACCCACAATGCCGTGGTCCGTCAGGTCGAGC
>JBDNIX010000312.1:0-3756 GCA_041688045.1 Nitriliruptoraceae bacterium | reverse complement strand
GAGGAAGCAACGCGCATGATCCGGGCACGTACGGTGCTGCCTGTGCCGGGTCCGCCGTCTGCGGGCCCACGAACACCAAGTCGCCCAGGGGGGCAAGGAACCACGATGACCCAGGAGTCCGAGACCCGCGCCGGTAGACTCACCGTCGCCCTGGATGAGTTCATCCACAGTTCACCGGACGTGGAGGCCGCTGCGGTCGTCTCGTTCGACGGCCTGCCGATGGCAAGCGCCCTGCCGGACAGTCTGGAAGAGGACCGGGTCGGCGCCATGAGTGCGGCCCTGCTCTCGCTCGGCGAACAGGCCGCGATCGGTCTCGGTCGGGGACAGCTCAATCAGGTCTTCGTCGAAGGCGATAACGGGTTCGTGTTCCTCATGTCGTGTCGCGATCAGGCCGTGCTGGCCGCAATTGCCAGCCGATCGGCCAAGATCGGCTTCATGCTGTTCGAAATGCGTCGTGCCGCTGACCGGATCGGCCGGGCCCTGGAGCCCGTCGCCGCGCCCGAGGAACGCGCGGCAGCCGCAGCACCCCCGCCACCCCCCGCGACGACGGGCGGTGACGCGACGGGCGACGACCGACGTGGTCTTGACCTTGTACGTGACGGCTCCGCAGGCTGAAAGGCAGACACATGCTCGAAGGCGATCTCGGCGATTTCAGCCTCCCGGAAGTCCTCCAACTGCTCGACTTCACCAACAAGTCGGGCCGGTTGCGCCTTCACGGCCCCTCGACGGCCGGGTGCATCGTGCTGGAGAACGGCGACCTCAAGGACGTCTCCGCCGACGTCGCCCGCGTCGGTGTCGTGCGCCGGCTGCTCGGGCTCGGCCACGTCGATGTCGCCCCCATCGAATCGGTCCTGGGGGACGCCGACGACCTGCTCTGCGACCGCCAATTGTTGACCCGACTGGTCGAACGTGACGCCCTGGACGCCGATCTGGCCCGCGATATCGGTCAGGCGCAGGCGCTCGAGGAGTTCTCCGAACTGCTGCGCTGGACCCAGGGATCGTTCCGGTTCGACGTGGACGCCGATGCCGCTGCGGGCATCGACCTGGACCTGGATCTCAGCAACGAGGATCTGCTGGCCGCCGCCACCGAGCGGCTGGCCGCCTGGGATGACGTCATCGAACGGATCGGCGACGGGGGACAGGTCGTGACCATCACTCCGCCCGTGCCGCTGCGTGAGGTGACCGTGCCCGCCGACGGTTGGAACGTGCTGCCCTTCATCGACGGACGTCACAGCATCGACCGGCTCGCCGAACTGACCGGGCAGGGCGCGCTCGACACCCGCCGGGCCCTGTTGGAACTCATCGACGCGTCGTTGGTCAGACTCGACGCACCCGAGGAGGGCACCGACGACAGCGTGGCCGACGCGCTAGCCCGCATCATCGCGATCGAGGCCCGCCACCACCCCGGCGCCGCTGTGGAAGCCGCCGCCGCCTTCGGCAAGGGCTCCCGTGACGACGCAGACGGCGCGTTCGGCTCCGAGCGGTCGCTCGACGACGATGCACCCAACGACCACGACGTCGACCACGACGTCGCCCTCGACATCGACTCCGACAGCGACGTCGAGGTCGCACAGAACGACTCCGCAGCCGCGGACCTGGCGGCGCTCGACGGCGGGGATACAGATGTGGATGATGGTCCGGGGCTGTCGCCGCCGCTGCGGGCGACGGTACGGCCCGAACGACTCCAGACCGACCCGAACATCGACGAGGATCTGGTGTCCAAGTTGATCGACGGTGTGAAGGAGCTGTAGTGCCGCTGCTGCCCACCCCACGCGGCCGTCGCCGCTCCCGGACCACCAAGATCGTGGTCACCGGGCCCTACGACGCGGGCAAGACCACGTTCATCCGGACCATCTCGGAGATCACGGTCCTGTCGACCGAACGCCCGGTCAGCGACGCGGACCCGGCGACCACCAGTCGCACGACGGTCGCAATGGACTTCGGGCGGATCACCGTCGGCTCCGGCATCGCGCTGTACCTGTTCGGCACCCCCGGACAGGAACGCTTCGAGTTCATGTGGGACATCCTCGCCGAGGGAATGTTGGGCTTCATCCTGCTGGTCGACGCCGAACGCATGGAGTCGGTTGCCGAGGCCCGGCGCATCCGCGACCACTTCCAGTCGCTGGCAGACGTCCCCTCGATCGTGGTGGTCAACAAGGTCGCCGACGAGGACACCGACGAACTGATCGCCCACGTCCGTGAGCAGCTGCAACTCCCCGAGGATGCAGCCGTCGTGGTCGCCGACGCCCGCGAACGGGCCGAGGTCAAGCGGGCGTTGCTGGTGTTCCTGGAGACCGTGCAGTCCTGGATGGCGGCCCGCAAGGACGACCCGGCGTCCGCGCCCGGCACCGACGCCACGCTGGGGACCGCATGAAGCCGCTCGGACACATTCTGGTCGACCGCGGTCTGATCAGCCTGCAGCAGTTGCACGCCGCTGAGGATGCCCACGAACGGACCGGTCGGTCCCTCGGCCGCATCCTCATTGACGAGGGCAGCGTCACCGAAAAGGACCTGGTCGCGGCGTTGACCACCCAGATCGGCATGGAGTTCGTCGACCTCAAGGACACGGAGATCGACGGCCGCGCGGCCACCCTGGTCAGCGAGAACCTGATGCGCCGCCACGTCGTGATCCCGATCCGGGTCACCGACGGCCGGCTGGTCGTGGCCACCAGCGACCCCTCCAACGTCGTTGCCCTCGATGACATCCGTACCGTCACCGGGATGGACGTCGACGCGGTCGTGGCCACCAAGGACGACGTCCTGGATGCCATCTCCAAGTACGCGGGCATGGCTGGTGACATCGAAACGATGGCCGGCGACATCGCCGGCATCGACGATGACGACCTCGGCAACCTGGATGACCTGAAGGCGGTCACCGAAGAAGCTCCGATCATCAAGTTCGTCAACCTGCTGATCTCGCAGGCCGTTGCCGACGGGGCCTCCGACATCCACATCGAACCCGGCGAGAAGGAACTGCGGGTCCGCTACCGCATCGACGGGGTGTTGCACGAAGTCATGCGCTCACCCCGATCGATCCAGAACGGCGTGATCTCCCGCCTGAAGATCATGGCGGACGTCGACATCTCCGAACGCCGCATCCCCCAGGACGGACGCATCAGCCGCATGGTCGGTGGCAAGGCCATCGACCTGCGGTTCTCGACCCTGCCGACGGTGTTCGGCGAGAAGGTCGTGATGCGGATCCTGGACAAGACCTCGATCATGCTGACCCTGGACGACCTGGGCTTCCTGGACCACAACAACCAACGCTTCGAGCAGGCCTACACCAAGCCCTACGGCATGATCCTGGTGACCGGCCCGACCGGGTCCGGAAAGTCGACGACGCTGTACGCCACCATCAACGTGCTCAACCAGCCCGGCGTCAACATCGTCACCACCGAGGACCCGGTCGAATACCAACTCGGCGGCATCAGCCAGGTGCAGGTCAACAGCAAGGTCGGCCTGACCTTCGCCTCCGCGTTGCGTTCGATCCTGCGGCAGGACCCCGACATCGTGCTCGTCGGTGAGATGCGTGACCGCGAAACTGCCCAGATCGGCATCGAGGCCGCCCTCACCGGTCACCTGGTGCTCTCCACACTGCACACCAACGACGCACCGTCAGCCGTGACGCGGCTCACCGAGATGGGCATCGAGCCCTTCCTGGTCGGCTCGGCCATCGACTGCGTCCTGGCGCAGCGGCTGGCCCGCAAGGTCTGCCGCAAGTGCGTCGAGATGAAGCGTGCCGACGAGGTCGTGCTC
>JBDNIX010000311.1:0-4018 GCA_041688045.1 Nitriliruptoraceae bacterium | reverse complement strand
TGGCTGCTCTACGGCACCGGCGCGCTGATGGCCTCATGGACGATCATGGTCGTGCTGGCCGCGAGACTGCCCGACGGGACACTCAAGGAGCTGGCAGGTTTCCTCCCAGCCTGCGCCACAACCGTGCGTCGTCTCTGGCGTGACCCGCGCGTCCCGGCGCGCGCGAAGCTCGCCGTCGGGTTCGCGGGGCTGTGGGTCGCCTCACCGATCGACCTGATCCCTGAGTTCCTGCCGGTGATCGGTCCCCTCGATGACATCGTGATCGTTGCGTTGGCCTTGCGTTACGCCGCGAGACAGGTGCCTGTAGAGGTATTGCTCGAGGCGTGGCCGGGTGACCCGGCAACCATCGACCGCCTCTTGGGTGTTCCACGCAACCCCTGAGCCATTGTCTCGGCCGCAGCCGGGCGTGCGGACTCAGTCGGCCACCACGATCCGGCCGCGACCTGTTCCCTTCGCCTCGTACAAGGCTGAGTCGGCTCGCCGGATGGCATCGACCAGACCGTCGCCCTCGGCGGCCCGCTCGGGGAGTCCAGAGCCAGCACGGGCGCGTCGCATGCGTTCGCCCACCTGATCAGCTCGGCGGCACGCCCGTGCGGATCGCCACTGATGCTGTAGCCGAGCACCGCATCGAGCACCAGGGCAGGAACCCGTGGCGCCGTCACCACCGGCACCGACATGCGTCGCTGGATGTCGAGTTGGTGGGCCGGCACCTCGGTCATCGCCTGGGGGGCGGACAGCACCACCTCGACATCGACCCCGCGGTTGACGAGGTGGCGGGCGGCGACCAAGCCGCCTCCGCCGTTACCTCCGGGGCCCGCCAGCACCGTGCACGTCGCGGGCCGGTAACGGCGGATCGCCAGCTCGGCGAGGCGGCGGACCCGTTCGGCTCCGCGTCGCTGAGATGACGCTCAAACGGCTCGTCCATCGTGGCTCCTGGGTCGCCGCGTCGGGGTCCGTCGGCAAGACGCTGGCGGCAACCGCCGGAGCGACCTCCCGCTTCCATGCAGGTCGTGACCGGCATGGCGATGTTCGGTCGGGCCGACGCGGCAAACCGTCTGGACCTCGCCGTGGATAGGATCGCTGGTTCCGCGGGCTATCGGGCGGGTGGTGGTCGTCCATGAGAGGTCGTCCATGAGAGGATGTCCCCGGCGGTCCGACGGAGGGAGTTCCCGTGACTGACGCGTCTGCACCCCCCGAACCGTCACAGGAAGCCCCGTCCGCACCGGGGGACGCCGCCACCTGGCGCAAGGTGCTGGAGCTCGACCAGCTCCCCGCTGACCGGGTGACCACGGTCACCATCGACCATCGCACGTACGCGGCGACCCATGTCGACGGGGGGGTACGGCCTGCTCGACAACAGGTGCCCGCACCAGGGCGGCCCCCATCAGATCACCCGAGATTTCGGGATCTCGACCCACCTTTGGACCGGCTTGCGATGGCTTGTCGTACTGCTGGCCCGGCTGCGGGACGACGAGCTAGCTGCGACCTTGCTCGGTGCGGTGGCGAAGGCACCCGGCGCGCCGCCGGTGTATGGCGACGATGCGGAGCGACTCGCCGAGGTGGTGGCAACCCTCCGGGACCGAGCGCTAGCGTTCGTCGCTTGAGTCGTGGGAGGAACCGTGTTGCGCCGAGCACTGATCGTGGTGGATGTGCAACAGGGATTCGAGGACCCCAGCTGGGGTCGGCGCGACGAGGCCGAAGCGGAAGCGAACGTCGCGGCGCTCCTCGCCGGCTGGCGCGAACGCGGGCATCCCATCGTCATCGTCCGCCACGACTCGACGCAGCAGGGATCACCGCTCGCGCCCGGGCAGGCAGGCAATGACCTGCACCCGCTCATCGACACGATGCCGGACCTGTTCGTCACGAAGACGGTCAATTCCGCGTTCTACCGTGAGCCCGGCCTCCACGGCTGGCTTCAGCGTGAGAGCATCGAGGCCGTCGCGATCTGCGGCATCACGACCAACCACTGCTGCGAGCCGACGGCACGGATGGCCGGCAACCTCGGCTATGACGTGCAGTTCGTCCTTGGCGCCACCGCCGCGTTCGACCGTGCCGACCTCGACGGAGAGGTCATTGATGCCGAGTTGATCAAGCGCGTCACCGCCGCGAACCTTCAGGGCGAGTTCGCCGACGTCGTGACCACGGTCCAGGCCCTCGAACACCCGTGATGCACTCCACACGGAGCCGCGACCGCCTCGCGCGCGAGCCGTCACGGCTGAGGCGAGGTCGCACGGGGTGGACGTCGCGTCCGCGTCTGGTGTCTGGTGTCCTGATCGGAGCTGTGGGGCCGTTGCTGATGGCCGGGGCGCTGCTGCCGGCTCGGGGGCAGATGGCGGGGGCGACGGTCGGTCTGCTCATGCTGGTGCCGACGGTGCTTGCGACGGCACTCGGGGGTCCGTTGGCGGCGGGGGTTGCCGTGATCGCCGGCAGCCTGATGCACAATCTGCTGTTCACGGCCCCGTACCTCACTCTGCGCATGACCGAGCCGGCGGAGGTCGCCAGTCTGGGGGTTCACACGGTCGTTGCGGTCATTGTCTCGCTTGTGGTCGTGCGCGAACAGCGTGCGACGCGGCTGGCGCATGAGCGTCAGGAGGCAGCCGATCGGGTCGAGGTGCTTGAGGAGGTGGACCGGGCGCGTACAGCCTTGCTGGGTGCTGTGTCGCATGATCTGCGCACACCGCTCTCCGCGATTGCGGCGGCGGCGTCGGACCTCTGTGATCAGGACGTGACATTCAGTCCACAGCAACAACGGCTCCTGCTGGAAACGATCAGCGAGCGTGCGACCTACCTCGACCGGACGGTGGAGCAGCTACTCGCGGCGAGCCGGCTGCAAGCGGGGGCGATCACCGTTCTCGCGGAAGCCGTCGAACTGCAGGATCTTGTCGACGAGGCACGGGCGGGATTCCCTACCGCCGACAGCGCGCGGATTGAACTGCTGCTGGTATCACGCCCGCCGCCGGTTCTGGCGGATCCCGTCTTGCTCGTCGCGGTGCTACGTAATCTGTTCGAGAATGCCCTTCGCCATGCTCCTGCCGACAGCTCGGTCGTGGTGACGGGAGCGAAGGCAGGCGATGTCGTCGTGATCGATGTGAGCGACGAGGGGCCTGGTATGGCAGATGATCCCGCGGCGATGTTCGACGCATTCCGTGGCGATTCGACCGGACCGGGGCTCGGGCTGGCGATCGCGCGTGGTTTCGTCGAACTGCATGGCGCGAAACTGACGTACGTCGATGCACCGGGCGGCGGCGCCACCTTCGAGTTCGCTCTGCCGGCGGTCGCGGTGCCGGAGGCGTGACCCCCCGCGTCCTTGTCATCGATGACGATGCGGCTATCCGCCGGGTGATCACCACCGGTTTGCAGGCTCGCGGCTACGACGTCATCGAGGCAGCAACGGCCGGCGACGGACTCGGCTCCGCGGCAGTCGAGGCGCCGGATCTCGTCATCCTCGACCTCGGTCTGCCGGACGCAGACGGTGTGGAGCTGTGCCGCCGGCTGCGGGAGTTCTCCGAGGTGCCCGTCGTCGTGCTGTCCGTCGAGACCAGCGACCACCGCAAGATCGAAGCGTTGGACGCAGGCGCAGACGACTTCGTCGTCAAGCCGTTCTCGATGCCCGAGCTTCTTGCCCGGATGCGAGCTGCGCTCAGACGGGTCCCGACCGAAGCCGAGGCATCGGTCCTGACACTCGGGGACATCCACATCGACCGAGCGGCCCATCGAGTTCTCCTCGAAGGACAGGCTGTCGACCTGACCGACACCGAATACCGGATCCTGGTCGTGCTCGCGGAGAACACGGGCAGATTGCTGACGCATGATTCGCTGTTGCTGAAAGTCTGGGGCCCGGGATTCGACCGGGAACGACACTACCTCCGCGTCTACGTGAATCGCCTGCGCCACAAGCTGCCGTTCGCACCGGGGTCCGGTCACACGCTGACAACGGTGCCGCGGGCTGGGTATCGGCTCGACGTTGAGCCGTCGGCCGAATCTTGAGCCCACTGACGTTGCCGCCATCTATGCTTCT
>JBDNIX010000310.1:0-4039 GCA_041688045.1 Nitriliruptoraceae bacterium | reverse complement strand
GTGGAAGGAGGAGCGCGGGTCGCAGGCGGTCTTCCTGGACTACAACCAGAACCTGTGGGACCGAACGACGGCCTGTGCCTACGCCGTGCGGGCCACGCCGGACGCGCGGGTGTCGCTGCCCATCACCTGGGGCGAACTCCACGACGTCGACCCGGCGGACGCGACCATCGCGACGGTGCCGGGGCTGTTGGCGGAGCGAGGCGACCCGATGGCGACGCTGGACGATGTTGCCTACGACCTCGCCGGCCTGGTGGAATTGTCGGCCAGGGACCGCGATTCGGGACTCGACGATCTGCCGCTGCCTCCCCACTACCCGAAGTTTCCGAACGAACCGACCCGCGTGCCACCATCACGCGCGGCGGACAGGGACTGACGCGTCAGTCGGGCCGACGCGATCCGGTGTCGTGGTCGTCGACCCCGCTGTCGGCGTCACTGTCGGCGTCACTGTCGGCGCGATTGTCGGCGTCAGTCTCGACCCCGGCCTCCGCCTCCGTATCGACGCCAGCCTCGGTCATGGCATCCCCCCGGATGTCGGCCTTCCGGCCAGCGGGACGAGTGTCGCCACCGTCGACCGTGCTGACCGTCGAGCTCCCGCCGGAACCCTCGGCGGTCACATCGTCGGTGTCCGTGGCTCCGTCCGGATCGCGCAGCAGGGCGCCCGTCCCGCGGGTCTCCCACCACCACAGTCCGACGGCCCCGATGATGACGACCAGGATCGCGATCCAGTTGTTACGCGACAGGCCGACGTAGCGTTGGAACGTGTCGACGCGCAGCGCCTCGATCCAGCCGCGCCCGATCCCGTAGCCGATGAGGTAGATGAAGATCAGCGACCCGCGACGACGCAGCAACCCGCGCCGGTCGATCCACAGGATCACGCCGACAAGGCCCAGGTTCCACAGCGACTCGTAGAGGAAGGTGGGATGGAAGGTGGAGGCAGCTGGATACCCGGCGCGTTCGGCTGGCCCGGAGCTCACCTCCAGCGCCCAGGGCAGATCCGACGGACGTCCGAAGAGTTCTTCGTTGAAGTAGTTGCCCCAGCGGCCGAACGCCTGCGCCAGCGGCACTGCCGGTGCCACGGCGTCCGCGAACGCGGGCAGAGCCACCTTCTTGACCCGCAGGTAGATGATCACGCCCAGCGTGCCACCGACCAGGCCGCCGAAGAACGCCAGGCCACCCTGCCAGATCGCCAGGATGTCGAGCGGTCGGCCGATGTAGGCCGCACCATGCGTCCCGTCCCATAGGAACCGCGGGATGATGTAGCCGATGCGGCCGCCGAGGAAACCGGTGCCGAGCACGATCAGCGCCGCCTTCTCGGCCAACTCCGGGTCGCCACCGGTGTCGGCGTAGCGGGCCACGACCATTCGCAGCCCCAGGAAGGCGCCGATGGCGATCACCAGGCCGTACATACGGAGGTTCAGCGGACCGAGCTCCAGACCGGAGAACGGCGGCGGCGGGATCTGAGCCAACGGCAGCATGAGCGGTGTCCCGTTCAGGTGGATGAGTTGAGCAACAGCAGAGGTGGACGGAAACGGCCCGGTACGCTGGTGCAGCGTATCGGGCTGCCTCAGCCTTCCAGCGCGAACAGTTCCCGCACTTCCGCGGGGGGCGGGACCTCCAGCTGATCGAACCGGCAGGAGTCGACTTCCCGGTCCGGGCGCCACCGTTGGAACCGCGCGCTGTGGCGGAACCGGTCACCCTGGAGCTGCTCGTAGGCCACTTCGGCCACCAATCCCAACCGCAACAGCTCCCACGAGGTATCCCGAGCGCCACTCCAGCGGTGCTTGCCGCGGGGGGTTCGGTCCGTGCCGTCGCCGACGAGCCACGGATGGCCCGCCACGTCGTCCTCGCGGTTCACGCGAGAGGCGGCGAGTTCCTCGATCAGTTCCTCCCGGCGGGTGCCGGAAAACGACGAGGCGACGCCGACGTGCACCAGCGTGTCCGTGTCATCCCACAGCCCCAGCATGAGCGAGCCGACGCCCACCCCGTCCTTGTGCCAGCGGAATCCCGCCACAACCACATCGGCGGTCCGCTGCCGCTTGATCTTGATCAGTGTCCGCTTGCCGGGCGCGTACGGATCGTCGACCGGCTTGGCGATCACACCGTCGAGGCCCGCCCCCTCGAAGCGAGCGAACCAGCCCGCCGCTTCGTCCGACGACGCTGTGGCAGGGGTCAGGTGCAGCGGGGGGGCGACGTTCGCCATCACCCGTTCCAGGTGCGCGCGACGCTCGGCGAACGGCTCGCCGGTGAGGTCGTCGTCCCCCAACGCCAGAAGGTCGAAGGCGACGACGTGGGCGGGCGTCTGCTCCGCGAGCAGTTCGACCCGTGACTCGGCGGGATGGATCCGGTTGCTCAGAGCGTCGAAGTCCAGGCCGTCTCCGAGGGGCACGACCAGTTCCCCGTCCAGCACGATGCGCTCGGGCAACGATGCCAACAGTGGTGCCCGCAGTTCGGGGAAGTACCGGTCGAGCGGCTTGCCGCTGCGACTCTGCAGCAGCAGGTCGTCGCCGTCGCGGAAGATCAGACATCGGAAGCCGTCCCACTTGGGTTCGTAGAGCAGGTCGCCGCTCTGGAGTTCCCGGGACAACGTGGCCAGCATGGGTGTCACCGGGGGAGTGACGGGGAGGTTCATGGGTGCGCCCTTGTCGTCGCCAACGTCAGCCTCGCACCGTCTCGCGGCGCGCGCCAACCAGCATCTCCGGCCGCGGGCTGCGTCCGATGCCTGCGGTGTCAGGTACGGCCAGGTGCCCGTCCTCGAGCACGAACGGTTCGGTCAGGTCTTCAGCCCAGTAGCGGTCGGACGCCGAGGTGTCTCCAGGGAACGCGAATCCCTCGAGCGCGCCCAGGGCCACGTTCACCGCACGCCCGATCCCCGATTCGAGCATGCCGCCGCACCACACCGCAACGCCGCGGTCCCGGCAGACGTCACGGATGTGGACCGACTCCAGCAGCCCCCCGACCCGTCCCACCTTGATGTTGATGATGCCGGCCGCACCGCTGTCGATGGCGTCGCGTGCCCGGACCGCGTCGTGGATCGACTCATCGAGGCAGATCGGCGTCGACCAACGCGCGGCATGTCGGGCGTGGTCACGCAGGCGATCTGCCCCGAATGGCTGCTCGATCATCGTCAAACCCAGCGCATCCAACCCGTCGAGTGCCGCCAGGTGGTCCCGGTCGTCCGGGTCGTAGGCGGCGTTGGCATCGACCTGCAGAGGCAGGTCCCGGCCGAACTCTTCACGCACCGCCTCCATCGCCCGAGCATCGAAGCCGGGTTCGACCTTGGCTTTGATGCGGACGTAGCCCTCGTCCAGGTAGCCGGCGATCTGGTCGAGCAGTTCGGCGACGCCGCCGTCGGGGATGCCCACGGACACGCCTGCGGGGACCCGGTCCAGAGCCGCATCGAGGTAGTCCGCCAGCGACCGGTCGGCGCTACGCAGCTGTGCGTCCAGCAGGGCCACCTCCAGTGCCGCCTTGGCCATCCGGTGGCCGTACATCCCACGGAGCCGCGATCCCACGTCGTGGGCGGTCAGGACCGGACCGCCGGCCAACAGTGCCGGGACGAGATGGTCGCGCAGGACCAATGCCGCCCCGTCGGTGAATTCCTCCGAGTAGATGGGTGCGGCCGGGGTGACGCATTCGCCCCAGCCGTCGACGCCGTCGGCGGTGACGTGCAATAGCAGGATGTCGCGCGACGTCTGGGTCCCGAACGACGTGCGAAACGGACGCACCAGGGGGAGTGAGACCCACACGAGTTCGACGGCCTCGACCGCGACGGGCGGAAGCAACAGCGGCATCACGTCGGACCCTGGGCGTCGTTGGCCAACTCGGCGACCTGCCGGTCGGCGGTCAGCACATACCACCCGTCCCGGGTCACCCCGCCGACCCGGAAGCCGGTCATGACGGGCTGGCCCAGGTGCTCGCGCAGGGCCTGCGACCAGGCCGCCGCGGTCGCGGGGTCATCGGACCGCAGCAATTCGATATCGGGCGGGATCCGCACCAACCGTCGGGACGACGTCGAGGGACTGCCGGTCGGCCCTCCGTC
>JBDNIX010000309.1:0-14126 GCA_041688045.1 Nitriliruptoraceae bacterium | reverse complement strand
GGTGCTGGCCAAACATCCGCGGTTCGCCGAGCGCAAGATCATCGAGCGCATCTGTGAGCCGGAACGGCAGATCATCTTCCGGGTGCCATGGATCGATGATCGTGGCGAGGTGCAGATCAACCGCGGATTTCGGGTCGAAGTCAACAGCTCACTCGGACCCTACAAGGGTGGCTTGCGGTTCCACCCCTCCGTGAACCTGGGCATCGTGAAGTTCCTCGGATTCGAGCAGGTCTTCAAGAATGCGCTGACCGGCATGCCCATCGGAGGCGGGAAGGGCGGCGCGGACTTCGACCCGAAGGACAAGTCCGACGACGAGGTCATGCGGTTCTGCCAGAGCTTCATGACCGAGCTGTATCGACACATCGGGGAGTACACCGACGTGCCCGCCGGGGATATCGGGGTCGGGAGCCGCGAGATCGGCTACCTGTTCGGCCAGTACAAGCGGATCACCAACCGCTACGAGTCCGGCGTGCTCACGGGCAAGGGCTTGGAGTGGGGTGGTGCGCTGGTCCGCACCGAGGCAACCGGCTACGGCACCGCCTTGTTCGCCCGCGAGATGCTCAAGGTTCGTGGCGAGTCGCTCGAGGGCAAGACCTGTGTGGTTTCCGGCTCCGGCAATGTGGCGATCTACGCCATTGCGAAGCTCGAGCAACTCGGCGCCGTGGTCGTGGCCTGCTCGGACTCCGATGGTGTCGTCCATGATCCCGATGGCATCGACCTCACCCTGCTCAAGCAGATCAAGGAGGTCGACCGCGCGCGCCTCACGCGATACGCGGAGCAGCGCAAGCGGGCCGTCTACCGCCAGGGCGGAAACATCTGGGAGATCCCGTGCGACGTCGCCTTGCCCTGCGCGACACAGAACGAGCTCACGGGCCACGACGCCAAGTCGCTGCTCGCCAACGGTTGCACGGTCGTCGCCGAGGGCGCGAACATGCCCACCACCCCGGAAGGTGTCCGCGCTTTCCTCGATGCCGGTATCGCGTTCGGACCCGGCAAAGCGGCAAACGCCGGCGGCGTCGCGACCTCGGCGCTCGAGATGCAGCAGAATGCCAGCCGCGACCGCTGGAGCTTCGCCTACACCGAGGAGCGACTTGACGCGATCATGACCGACATCCACCTGCTGTGCCACCGGACCGCCGAGGAGTTCGGCGCACCAGGCAACTACGTGATCGGCGCGAACGTCGCCGGGTTCCAACGCGTCGCCCATGCGATGGTCGCCCTCGGGCTCGTCTGATGCGGTCAGGACGGCCCGAGGACGGCGAGGTGTCGGTTACCGACTACCTGGTGTGGGCCTTCGTCACGGTCACCGGGACGCTCGCGTAGCCCCCCGCGGGATAGCTCGCAGGGGTGGGGTTTCCGGTCGGCCGGATCTCACTCGTGCCTGCCAGGAGTTCGTGGACCAGAATCTCGAGCTCCCGTCGCGCCAGGGGCGCTCCGGGACAGGCGTGGATGCCAGACCCGTACAACAGATTGTCCCGAGCGTGGGCCTCCGGGTCGAACACGCCATCGCCAAAGACCGCCTCATCACGGTTCGCTGACGGCCACAGGATCGTGATCCGTTCGTCGGCACCGATCTGACGGCCGCCGATACGTACAGCCCGGGTCGTGCGACGCCGGTTCGTCGTGAGCGGGCCGTTCAGCCGCAGGATCTCATCGATCACCGACGAACAGCGACCCGCTCCGGCGCGGAGCGAAGCCTGCAGATCCCGGTCGTTGGCGAGATGCTGCACAACGATGCCGATGCTGGCGGCGATGGTGCCGAGCTCGCCCGCCGTCCAGTTGCGGATGATGCTGACCAGTTCGTCGTCGGCGAGCGCACGGCCGTCGATCCGTTCTGCGAGCAATTGTGTGGTCGTGTCATCCGGAGGAGACGTCGAGGCACGACGCTCATCGAGCTGGGCCCTGATGATCGCGTCGAACGAGGCAGCCAGCTCGGCCAAGTCCCGGCGATCCTTCCGGCGGTTGGCATCCTGATGGCTTGCCGTCCATGCACGCAATGGCCCGCGAAGCCGGGTCGGCCACCCCATGAACGTGCACTGCACCTGCGCGGCGAAGGGGTGGCCGACCGCGTCCATCATCTCGACATCTCCGCCTGGCAGGGCGACAACCAGATCACGGGCGATCGCCCGGAACGCCGGGGCGAACTGCTCGACACGTTCCGGGGCGAAGTACGGGTCGATGACCCGTCGAAACCGAGTGTGCTGCGGCGGATCCATACCGTTCGGAACCGAAAGGTGCTGCGAGACGTCGCTGCTGAACGTGTCCGGGGACCCAAGCACCGCCATGACGTCCGCATGACGGAACAATGACCAGCCGAGGTCCTCACGAAAGGCGACGGGACACGAATGCCGCAGCCGGTCATACGTGGCGAGTTGGTTGTCGGAAGCCGATGGATCTTGCGGCGACCAGTCGGGTGGTTCCGTGTGCACCGCCACTCCTCTATGAGATCGACCTGGCCGTCGCACCGTAGCCAAGCAGGAGCAGTGGGCCGCCGGACCTATAGGGCGTTCGCGGGGAGGGCTGACCGTCCGTTGGCGTGCCCTACGTCGTGGAGATCAGGAGGTGCTCGACGACATCACCGGCGGAATAGCTCGACGTGCCGGCGGTGACGAACCGCCCCACGTCGGCCACGTCGTCCCCGGCCGTGACCAGGGGCGTCTCCACGTAGCCCTCGGCGCGCGATTGGCCAAGGCCGATGGTGGTGACCAGCGCGTTGCACAGGCAGCGCCGGCCTTCGGTGTCCGCGACCTCGCCGCCCTTGCGGACATAGTCGTCGACAGGCTCGGCGGCGCAGCGGTAGCCGACCCCACCGTCGGGTCGCACGTAGGGGGCACGCAGGTAGCCGAGGTCGCACAGGCGCGGCCGCGCCTCGTAGGTGTCGGCCTCACTGAGGGTCGCCTCGGCTTCCAGGATCTTGAACGGGTAGCCGGTGGGCGACGCCCGAGGATCTGTCCGCACCGTGGTCGTGCCGGCGAGCGCCCGCTGGAGCCCGGCCGCCTTGAGGTCAGGTTCGAGCCCGGACTCCTCACAGAACGCGAAGGCGGTCCCGACCTGGACACCCTGCGCACCCGCGGCGCGAGCCTCCTCGAGCCGCTCAGGACGTGCGAAGCCGCCCGCCAGCCAGAACGGCAGGCCGAGGGACGCGATGTCGTCGAGTTGGACCGTGTCCCGGGGGCCGTAGACGGGCTCACCAGCCTCGTCGAGGGTGAGCCGGCCACGTGGCGGGGCATTGTGTCCGCCCGCGGTCGGTAGCTCCACGACGAAGCCGTCCGGACTACCGGCGGCGTTTCGCGCCAGGAACGTCGCCATCGTCAACGACGCGACAATGGCGAGGAACATCGGCCGAGCGAGGTCGGGCAGCTCATTGACGCCGGCGATGGCCACGGGGTCCAGAGAGATTTCGTGAACTTCACCGCGCGCGCTTCCCTCGACGGTGACGGGCATCGTCACCGGCTGATGCTCTGCGAGCGCATCGAGCAGAGCCGGGATGCGCGCCGGGATCCCTGCCCCCATCAGCACGACGTCGACACCGGCCAGCATCGCCCCGTACAGGGAGGCGAGGGTCGGTAGCTGGATCTTTTCGAGGTAGTTGATCCCCACCGGTCCGTCGTGGCCTTCCTTGGCCAACCAGACCTCGACGAAGTTGCCCACCACCGTCAGTTCGGTGAGGGCCTTGGGTGGGTGCAGCGAGGGCTGAGGGATCGCGGGGAACCGGGGCACCCCCGGACCGCTTCCAGCCACGTCGAGGTAGCGGGCTCGGACGCGGGCCGCCATGTCCGGAAGGGGGAACGCGTCGAGCGCGCGACGAACGTGCCCACCCGGGTCACCGATCGCGAGCTGCCTCGCCTGGGTGACGGCGCTGGCCGTCCCCGACACGACCCCGAGCTGTCCGGCGCGGGAGACCGCACGAGCCAGACGGCTGCTCGAAACGCCGACGCCCATACCGCCCTGGATGATCATCGGCAGTTCCACAGATCGTCCTTCGTCGCCTTGAATCCGTTGCCTTGAATCGGATGACTACGCACCCACGTGGCAGGTGCTGCGCAGAGACGCCACGTTGTTACGGAACCGTAACTTACGGTTCCGTAACTTGTCAAGCTTTCTGGAGCCTCCGGATCGGAAAACCAACGGGTTACTGGCTGAAGGTTCCCCACCCGCCCCCCGGGTGCGACCACACTCATCGTTTCCCTCGGCATCCTGCCTGGACCCTGGCAGCTGGCCGTCCTGATGCCTGCCGTCGTACTGCTGGTTCTGCATGGGTTCACCATCAACCAGCTCGCCGGTCTTCCGTATCCGCGGTGGCGAACTCCGACCGCAACTCCGTAGCAAGCACCGTGATCAACGAGGTATCTCACCGAGGCTCGAGCGCATTCGAGTCAGGATGGATGAGACCGTGATGTCGGTATCCCCCTCGTCGGCAAACGGGATCGTCGCGGCGCCGTGGCGGTACCTGGCGTAAACCACGACTCGATGACGCCGTCTGGGGAACGGGGAACTTGATGACTTCTTGATCGTGGCTTGCCCGGCTTCGGCATCGCACACGGGCACCTTCTGGGCAACAACAACACGGCACCCCACAAGGCACCCCGATGACCGAGCAGCCACGACGGCCAGTGTCCCGGCCATGGTGGGCGCTGGCCGTCGCGATTGTTTCGCTCGTGGTCGCGGTCTGGCTGATCGCCACCACTGCGGAGACACCCCCCGCAGACGCCGACGGCACGCGGGAGTCCCCCACGATGTTGGCTGTCGCTCCCGGCGGGGCGGTCGATCTGGCATCGCTCCCGTCAGAACAGCAGGCGCTGTACCGGGCGGCCGCCGCCGATCCTGCGGGCTTCGACGGAGTGCGCTGCTACTGCGGCTGCGAGGAATTCCTCGACCACCGCCACCTCCTCGACTGCTTCGTCCGCCCCGACGGCGGCTGGGAACGTCACGCGACTGGCTGTGCCGTCTGCTTGGCCGAGGCCCGCGACGTGATCGACCTGCGCGCCACTGGCACCCCTATCGACGAGGTCGTCCGGCAGATCGACGACCGCTACGGCGCCATCACCGCCCCGACGACCTGACCACCTGACCCATCCAAGGACCCGCCATGAGCCGCCCCGGCAACGTGCAACTCCTCCGCCGTGATCGGCGCGTCACTCGCGGCCTGACCGCCGTCGGTGTGCTGATCGCCGCCTTCCCGCTCTACGCCACCGTCGTAGCACTGTCCACACCGCGGGAATCGCGGTTCGACGACAATTTGCCCAACCCGATGGGCGGACCGGCCCGAACCGCGCCCGGAGACGCTTCCGGTGAGATTGCGCTCGGCGGCCTGCAGGTTGAGGGAGCCGACGTGCAGATGGGCGAGGTCGCACTCGGCGTGACCTACGTCCCCGGATGGGAGCTGACCAATCCCACCGATACTGCGGTGAGCTTCGTGGTCGGCCAGCCGCAGGTTCTTGAAGGTTGCTGCCCCGGTCCCGTCTATGCCGATGGGGAGCTCACTCAGCTTGGTCAGACACTGACCGTCCCGGCTGGCAACCAACTGCTGCTGCAGTTCCCGCTGCAGATGCACGCCGGCATGGACGGCCCCCACCACCTCGCCGTACCTCTCGCTTCCGGGGACGAGCAGACGACGCTGCACGTCACCGGCAACTTCACTGCCACCGCAGCACTCTGAGGAGATGACCGATGATGCTGTGGGACTGGGCGCCCTGGTGGCACTGGCTGTCGATGGCCCGCCGCCGTCTGGATCATCGGCATCGCCGTGATCGTGTGGGCCATCACCGCGCTGTTGCCCAACCGGCCGCAGCGTGACCCGCAGCAGATCCTCGACGAACGCTTCGCCCGCGGTGAGCTCGACGTGGACGAGTGCCGTGAACGCGGTGATGAGCTCCACACCCATACCTGACCGCCGGGCCGCGTCCGCACCTGGTTCGGTGACGGTCGTGATCGTCGACGACGAGAAGCCCCTGGTCGACCTGGTTTCCCGCTACCTGCAACGCGAGGGCTACGAGGTCCACGCGGCCTACGACGGACGCGACGCCTTGGAGGTCATCGCCCGGGTCGATCCGGACGTGGTGGTCCTTGACCTCATGCTCCCCGGCGTGGACGGTCTGGAGGTCGCCCGCCGCATCCGCGAACAGACCGACCCCTACATCGTGATGCTCACCGCCCGCACCGATGAAGTCGACCGCATCGTCGGGCTTCGGGTCGGCGCGGACGACTACGTCACCAAACCGTTCTCCCCCAACGAGCTCGTGGCCCGCATCCAGGCGATGCTGCGCCGCCCCCGCCGCGCAACACCCGAACCCGACACCTCGCTGCGGACGTTCGGCGACCTGACCATCGATCCCGCCGGCCACGAGGTCACCGTGGCGGGAGAGCCGGTCGAGCTGACCAAGCTCGAGTTCGACCTGCTGGATACGCTGTCCGCCCAGCCGCGGGTGGTGTTCTCCCGGAACCAGCTGCTCGACCGTGTGTGGGGCTCAGCTTCCTACCGCGACGACCACGTCGTGGCCGTCCACGTCGCCAACCTGCGTCGCAAGCTCGGGGACACCTCCGACGAACCTCGCTACCTCCGAACCATCCGCGGGGTCGGATACCGGATGATCGAACCGTGAACCGTGAACCGTGAACCGGCATCGGACGCACGATCAGCCGTGCCATCGTCCAGGGACACGACGGAGACCTCACAGCAGCCAGTGCGGGCGAAGGTAGGGGAACAACCTTCAGGATCGACCTACCCACGGCGCAGGCAAGCATGGCCAGGGAAGATCATGACCCCCTCGGTGCCGGCTGGTCGTCGACAGACCACGACGAGGTGTAGAGGAAGCGCTGTCCGCGGATGAGCGTCACGCGGCACTCGACCGGTCGTCCGCCACTGGATCCGAGACGGCGGACGCGCAGCAACGCTTCGTTCTCGTCGAGGTTCAGGAGGACGCGGGCGTTCTCATCGGCAACGAGAGGCTCGAGGGTCTCGGTCGCGGCCGTGATCCGGATGCCGGCGCGGTCGAGGAGCTGGTCGTAGAGGGCGGTGCGGGTGAAGTCGACATCGAGCAGATGCCGTCCCACGTCGGCGGGGAGCCAGACACTGTCGAGGGCGAGGGGTTCGTCGTCAGCGAACCGGAGCCGCTCGACGCGCACGAGTTCGGCACGCGGCGGCAGTCCGAGGCGCGTCGCCGCGTCGGCGTCACGATCCCGTTCGAGTGTGAGCACCTCGGAGCGCTGGGTGTGCCCCTGGCCCTCCACAGCCCGGAAGAGGCTGTAGAGCCCGCCGAGCGGCTGGGTGAGTCGGTCATCATTGAGGAAGCTGCCCCGGCCCCGTTGCCGGTCGACCAGGCCACGCGCGCGCAGGCGCTGGACGGCTTGTCGCGCGGTGTGACGGCTGACGCCGTAGTGCTCGGTGAGCTCGCGGTCGGTGGGGAACCGATCGACGATGTCCCCCGTCGCAATTCGCCGTTCGAGGTCGGACAGCACCTGCTTCCAGAGCGGCACGCTGACCGTTGCCATCAGAGGACGAGCTCCTGCACGAGGACGAAGACCGACATGACAGCCACGAACCACCCGAAGACGCGACGCAACCGCTCTTCGGGGACACGGCCGGCGAACCGGCCCGCCACCACGCTGCCTATCACGGCGACGGCCGTAACGGCCAGCGCGAGCATCCAGTCGATCGGCGTGCTCGCGAGGTGGCCGAGCAGGCCGGCACCGGATTTCAGCGCGATGATCACGAGCGACGTGCCGACCGCGGTCGCCATCGGCAGCCCACTGAGCAGGACCAGGGCCGGCACGATGAGGAAGCCACCGCCGGCGCCGACGAGCCCCGTCACGACGCCGACGATCAACCCGTCGACCACGATCCGGACCACCGGCAGCCGCCCGTCGTCACCGCGGGGCGTCGGTGGGTCCTTGCCCCGGAGCATCGCGAAGGCGGTGGCCGCCATCATCAGGGCGAAGGCCACCAGCAGCCAGGTCCCGGGGATGAACTGGGCGAGCCTGCCGCCGCCGTACGCGCCCGCCATCCCTGCGGTGCCGAAGATCGCGGCCGTGCGCCACTGCACCCGGCCGGCGCGTGCATGCGAGACGGCACCGGCGGCGCTGGTCACGCCGACGACCAGCAGGGACATCGCGATTGCCGCTTTGGCGTCTTGACCGGCGACGTACACCAGCACGGGCACGGCCAGGATCGACCCGCCTCCGCCGAGGAGCCCGAGCGTGACCCCGATGACCAGGGCGAGGACGAGCGTGGCGACGAGCACCTCAGCGGTCCGATGCGTCGGTTTCGGCGGCCAGGACGATGCCACCCGCCATGACCCGCACCTGGCATCCGACATCCGACCGAGTTTCGCCGGGTCCGCTGGACGCGGAGTCCATGGGGAGGGAGGGCATGCGAGTTCCTCTGGCCGGGAGCTGTTGGCGCGATCGCCGGTTCGGGGAGTGCGGTGTGCTCGTCGTGTGCGGTGTGCTCGTCGTGTGCGAGGTGGTCCCCGGCGCCTCAGCCTTCGGGGATCACCAGCTCGAAGTAGCGGCCGGCGTTCTGGTCGAACTCGTCGTCGACCAGCACCACGTCGCGCCCCGCGCGAGCGAGCAGACTGGCCGCGATCGCCGAGCGATACCCACTGGCGCAGTAGACCCACACCTCACCGTCCGGGATCTGCTCCATCCGTTCCTCGAGGTCGTGCAGGGCGACGTGCACAGCCCCCGGAAGGTGGCTGTCCACCCACTCGAGCCGGCGACGGGTGTCCAGGATCACGACCTCGTCGCGCGCTGCGAGGGCGTCGCGGAGACCAGCGAAGTCGGCGACCTCGTAGCTACCGCGGCCGGCGGAGGCGTCGATGGCATCGGGGCCACCGGGAAGCTGCCCCGCGGGACGGTCGATCCCGATGCGCACGAGCTGGCGTTGCATGTGCGCGATCTCGTCGGCCGTGTCGGCGAGCAGCGTGACCGGCGTGCCCCAGCTGATGAGCCAGCCGAGGTAGGTCGAGGCGTTGTCAGCGAACTCGATGTTGATCGTGCCGGTGACGTGCTGGCTGGCAAAGGCCATTCGGGTGCGCAGGTCCACGACCCACTCCCCGGTGTGGATGCGCCGCAGGAGCTCGGTGGTGTCGACGAGCTCCGCGGGCGAGAGGTCGACGTCCGCCGGCCCACGTCGATTGGTCGGGCCCATGTGGGCGTAGTAGGTCGGGTAGGCATCGAGCCCCGCGATCAGGAGCCGGACGAACTCGTCCTCATCCTCGATCGTGTAGGCCTGGTTGTCGCTGCGCTCGATGCCTACGGTCGAGGTCTCGCGCCCGGCGGTGTCGCCCGACGAACAGAAGCTGCCGAAACCGTGCGTCGGACGCACTTCAACATCGTCGGCAAGCTCGGCGGCCAGGCGGCGTGCCGTGCGGTACTGAGCGCGGGTCAACTCCTCGGTGAGCGTCGGTGACACCAGATCGGTGCGGCCGACCGAGCCGTACAGCAGCGAGCCGCCAGAGAACAACGCCACGTCCCGGGACCCGTCGTTCGCCACGTACGCCACGTGGGTCGGCGTGTGACCGGGGGTGTGCAGGGCCCGGACCGTGAACGTGCCGATCTCTAGGACGTCACCGTCACGGACCGGGGACACCGCGAAGTCGAGTTCCTCATCAGCGTTGAGGTGGTAGGTCGCGCCGGTGCGGCGGGCCAGCTCGTAGCCGCCGGTCACGTAGTCGTTGTGCACGTGGGTCTCGAGCACCGCCGCGAGTTCCAGTCCGTGCTCCTCGAGCAGGCCGAACACGCGATCGATGTCGCGTTGTGGATCGATCACCGCAGCGGTTGTGCCGTCATGGACGAGGTAGCTGCGATCTCCGAGCGATGCGGTTTCGATGGTGAGGATCTGCACGTCTGTCGGACCTTTCCTACGGGTTGCGCCGCAGCCGCGGCGCGAGGACATCTCGCCAGCGCGACAACGCCCGGTATTGTACGTACATTCCTCTCCTGCGTCCGCCCGGTCCGTGGCACGCTGCGCAAGAGACGAGACGGACACCCACCGCTAGCCGACACCCAGCACCCGGAGGCACCGTGAGTACCTACGCCCTGACCATCACCCTCGACACCGACCCGACCGACGCGGAGCGGCGCGTCCGCGCAGCGCTGCAGGATCAGGGCTTCGGGATCCTCTCCGAAATCGATGTCGAGACCACGCTTCACGAGAAGCTCGGCGAGGACATCGGCGCCTACAAGATCCTCGGGGCCTGCAATCCGCCGCTCGCCAGGCAGGCCATCGAGATCGACCCCGACGTCGGCGCGCTCCTGCCGTGCAACGTGCTCATCCGCGCCAACACTGCCGGAGGGACCGACATCACCGCGGCCGATCCTCTCGCCATGCTCGCGCTCGGTCCCGCCGAGCTCACACCCGTCGCCGAAGACGCACGACGCGGGATCGTCGCCGCGCTCAACGCGCTGCAAGGAGACGCCTGACGCAGCCCCAGAAGGCCAACGATCGGAAGACGCGTGGACGCCAACGGATGGGACGAGCGCTACGCCGGCCAGGAACTGGTCTGGTCGGCCGGCCCGAACCAGTTCCTGGCCGAACAGACGGAGGGCATGCCGCCGGGCCGGGCGCTCGATCTCGCCGCCGGGGAGGGCCGCAACTCGGTCTGGCTGGCTGAGCACGGATGGCAGGTCACCGCCGTCGACTTCTCCGCAGTCGGCGCCGCCAAGGGGGGTCGGCTCGCTCGGGCGGCCGAGGTCGAGGATTCGATCGACTGGGTCATCGCGGACGCCACCAGGTGGATGCCGCCGACGGCCGCTCACGACCTCGTCCTCGTGTTCTACCTCCACCTTCCAGCTGACGGCCGCCGCGCGGCGCACCGCTTGGCCGCGAGTGCGGTAACGCCCGGGGGGACGTTGCTCATCGTCGGGCACGATCGCGCCAACCTCGATGGCGGCTACGGAGGCCCGCAGGACCCGGACATCCTGCTGACCGCGGAAGCTGTCGTCGCGGACCTCCAGAGCACAGGCCTCACGGTTGAGTCCGCCACACAGGTGCGCCGGTCCGTCGACACTGACGGCGGGCCGCGGCAGGCGATCGACTGCCTCGTCCGCGCGTCACGACCCAGCTAGAGCACGCCCCGCCCGGCGTACATGGCGTGGTCGGCCTCGTCGATCAGCTGCTCAATGCTCGAGGACGATCCCGGCTGTCGGATCGAACTGCCCAAGCTCAGCCGCGGTAACTCATCGGTCGTCCCCGGGTCGGTCTTTGCCCAGTCGGCCATAATCGCCTCGACCCCCTCCCCGTCGGCGCCATCGAGCAGCACGCAGAACTCGTCCCCTCCCCAGCGGGCCAGCTGATCCTCGCTGCGGAACCGTCGTTGGAGTGCGTCGGCGACCTCGACCAGGAGACGGTCGCCCGCCACATGGCCGAGCTCGTCGTTGACGGCCTTGAGACCGTCCACGTCGAGGAACAGCAGCGCCATCGGACGCTCGTGACGATCGGTGGCGGCCACGATCTCGCGACCCCGCTCGACGAAGCCACGCCGATTGAGCAGTCCGGTCGACGGGTCACGGACTGCCGCGCGGTGAAGTTCCTCCCGCAGTCGACGTGCTCCGGGCTGACCCGTGCGGCCAGCGGCTGGTCGAGCGCCGTGGCCTCATCGACACCCAACAGACCGACGAGCGCAGTGCTGGCCGCCACCATTCGACCGTCCTCGTCGAGCAGGGCCACCCCGATCGGCGCATCGACGAAGGCGGCGCGGAATCGGCGCTCGCTACGGCGGCCGGCGGCCTCTGCCTCCTGCTGAGCGGTGACGTCGAACACCAGGCTCCGGGACTCCACCGTACGGCCGGCCGCATCGATCACCGGTTGGATCCACAGCTGGCCCCAGATGATCCGCTCGTCGGCAGTCTGGAAGGCGACCACCTCGCCGTCGATGGATTGTCCCGCCAGGAAGCGGTCACGCAGCTGTCGCGTGCGGCCACGTCCCTCGGGGATTTCGGCGTAGAAGTCGAGAACATCACGACCGATCAGGGCACCCGCGTCGCGACCCAA
Organism: Nitriliruptoraceae bacterium; assembly: GCA_041688045.1. GTDB lineage: Bacteria > Actinomycetota > Nitriliruptoria > Nitriliruptorales > Nitriliruptoraceae > CSSed11-175R1. The sequence goes on along the minus strand of JBDNIX010000309.1, from coordinate 2,134 downwards.
CAGTGTTCCGGCGCGATTGTTGACGGTCCGGACCAGGCCGTCACGACCGACGATGAACGAGGCGCACGCAACTCCTCCAACGCCACGCTGCCGACATCCCGGATCGCCACGGGCACGGATGGTGAGGGCTCCACGGGGCGCTACCTCCTACGCAGCGCCAGGGAGTTCGTGCATGGCGCGACCCTTGATCATCCGACTCATGAGCCAACCCATCACTGGTGCGACGGCTTCCAAGGCCGGCGACAAGCCGTCGATCACCGGAGATGGTCGCCCGGCACTGGGACGTCGTCGCGACCAACCCGGCAGCAGATCTGTTGTTCGGCGCCAGCCCCCACCGCAACATGATCCGTCTCCTACTCGATGACTGGGCCGCAGTGCTCGGCAACCGCTCCGAGATGGTGCTCGCGGCCGTTCGCGATACTGACGCCGGTGTCCGCAGCGGCGCACGCCTACGTCCTGGACGCGGCACCGAGCGACGGGGTTGTCCTCGATGAGGCGCCCGACGAGGTCCGGATCACATTCAACGAGCCGGTGGAGGTTCCCACAGGTGGTCTGCGGGTGCTCAACACCGATGCCACCCGGGTCGACGACGGTGCTGGCGAAGATCACCGCGGACGCCGAATCCCCGCTAGCGACGGCGCCGGTCACGTGCTGCGCATCGTCGGGCACGCGGTCGGACTCCTGGCCGTTGGCTCGCTGGTGTTCGGCACCGTCGTCGCCCGTGACGACCGTGATCGGCGGCCGGCCCGTTCGGTGGGCGTGATCGGCGGCCTCGTGGCCGCGAAAGCGGCACCCTCGTGTGTACTTCTGTGTACTTGCCGCCGTTCGCCATCGGGCTCTCCTCCTCGCAGCTGACCGTAGCGAGGTGGTGATCGAGACCGGGCTGGCACCGCAATGGGCTGGCAGCGACCGACGTGGTTGGTCGCCGTCGGACGAGGTCCGCGAGATCCCTGGCAGACAGCGCCGGAGGTGCCCCCACCTGACGCGGTGTTGAGTTGCGTGGCTGCGCTGGTCGCGGGGACGTAGCCTGCTGACATGGATCTCGATGACGTTCTCCGCGTACTCGGCGCACTGGAACGTGCCGGCGTCCGCTACGCCGTCTTCGGCGGGCTGGCCATGGCCGCTCACGGGTTCGATCGGGCGACGCGCGACCTCGACCTGTTCGTCCCACCCGACGAGCCCAACGTCGAGCTGCTGCGTAACGCGCTCTCGAGCGTCTTCGACGATCCCGACATCGCGGCAATCAGCGCGGAGGACCTGGGGGGCGACTACCCCGCGGTGCAGTACGGACCGCCGGAGGTCGACTACACGATCGACATCGTCAGTCGGCTCGGCGACGCCTTCCGGTTCGAGGACCTGGAACTCGAGCGGGTCCAGGCCGGCGGTGTGACGATCACCGTCGTCACACCGGAGACCCTCTATCGCATGAAGCGGGACACGGTCCGCCTGCGCGACCGTGACGACGCGCAACGGCTCGCCCGCGCCTTCGGGTTCGACCGTGAAGGAGAACGCTGACGTGCCGGTCACCCGCTACCGCGATATCGCGGAGATCCCCGAACCTGCCCGCACCGCCTCTGCGCTGGAGGGCCTCGCGGCTGCCTGTGCCGCGTCATCGCAGTCCCGTGCCTTCGGGCACACGCGGCAGGCGCCGCGCGGCGTCCGTCGGTTCCGCTCCATCGAGGACGCCGACGCCCACCGGCAGCGCTGGGAATCGGCTCCGGCTAACCCCGACGGCACCCAGGGATAGAGGATGTTGCCGGTTACCCGCACAAGGCTTCGCGCGTGCGACCCGCAACCATGATCTAGAACTGACCGAGCACGTCGGATCCGCACCCGAACTCGAGTCCCATAGGAACGCAGAACTGCCCGGAAACAGCATTTCCGGGCGGTTCATGGTGGGTGGACTTTCGGAGTTCTGATTCGCGCGGTGGCTGGCCCGCGTTGTCGCGAGTGGCTGGTGGTTGAGCCTGATTCGGGCGTGTGGGCCCACGCGGCCAGCCACCGGTAGATCGTGCGGGTCGTGACCCGCATCGGCGTCCCGTGAGCGTCGCGGTGCACGCGGCGGGCAAGCTCGGACACCAGCCGGCCACGCTCAGCCGCAGACAGCTGCTCGTCGACGGCCTCACCGATCACC
>JBDNIX010000308.1:0-10209 GCA_041688045.1 Nitriliruptoraceae bacterium | reverse complement strand
CGGATCTGATCCTGATCCTGCACCTTGGCGGTCAGCATCACGACCGGGATCGACGTCAGATCGTCGTCCGACTTGATCTCCTGGAGGACCTGCCAGCCGTCCATGCGCGGCATCATGACGTCGAGCAGGACGACGTCCGGCCGCTCCTTGCGCACCTGCTGCATCGCCGCTTCGCCATCGGCGGCTTCGATGACCTCATACCCCTCGAACTCGAGGTTGACGCGGCACAGCAGCAGGACATCTGGTTCATCATCCACGACGAGCACCTTGCGGCTCTCGCTCATCTGTGCACCTTCCGCGGGACTCTCGAGTGTCGAGGCTGCTCCCCACGGTGCTGGCCTCGCGCCGCACAACCGTACCCGGCGGCGGGCGCCGCCGGGTCACGTTGCGTGTTGGTTACGCCACTCACGCAGTGGTGGCCGTTCGCCCACGGCGACAGCGTGGGACACCATTTCCAGCGAGCCGTCGGGGCGGCGGCGTGGTTGCAGGAGTGCCTCCGCGAGGGGGTCCGTCAGGACGAGGCGTCCCTGACGGGAGAGACGGTCCGTGGCCACATGGAGAATCTCGGCCGCCATTCGCCCCAGCGCATCAAGGCCCTGGTGATCGTGCATCCGCCGACCCAGATCCACCTGGGCGATGACGTCCGTGCCGAAGCGGGCCAGGATGTCGATCAGCAGCGCCAGTTCGACGCCGTAGCCCCGAACGAATGGCAGCGACTCGAGCAACCTGCGGTCACCGGCGTACTCGCCTGCGAGAGGCTGCGCAAGCCAGGCCAGTTCGGGCCAGAACGCGCCGATGACGGGTCGGGCCATGAGCTCGGTCACCCGGCCCCCGCCGGAGGGTTGGACGTCGTCACCCCGTTGCAACGGCCGGTCGTAGGTCGCCTTGGTGAAACGCACGCCGTCCTCGGTGAGCAGCGGGCCGAGTAGCCCGACCACGAAGTGAGGACCGATGTCGAGGATGTCCGCGTCGACGAAGACCACGAGGTCTCCCTGCGACGCTGCCAGTCCCTTCCACAGCGCCTCGCCCTTCCCGAGCGCGGAACCGGCCTCGGGCAGGACATCCGATTGGCGCACGACACGCGCGCCGGACGCACGGGCGACGTCACCCGTGCCATCCGTGGAATCGGCGTCGATCACGAGGATCTCGTCCAGGAGATCGGTGTCGGTGATCAGCGTTTGGCGCAGGGTTCCGGCGACCTGACCCACCGTCGAGGCTTCGTTGCGGGCGGGAATGACCACGGACACCGACCACCCTCGCTCGTGCTTCGCGGCAACGAGCTGATCGGCCGTGAAGTCCGCGTGATGGCGGGTCCGGGCGGAAAACCGGTCCGTGATGCGCTCGGGCGACACGTGACTCCCTCGGTGGGTCGCTCCCCATCTGACGTAGGCGGTTGATGGTGAGCCTGGGTGATCGGGTCCTGCGGCGACCCATCCTGCCCGGTCGGGGCGAGGTCTGCGAACCGTAGGGATCACCGCAGCTTCGGAGCGCTGTCGCTGCGTGGACGCATGGACGCGTCGCGGCTGCGACAACGTTCGCCAGTTGGCCTGGCCGCCGATGAGGTGGCAAGCTAGGAGCACTGGTTGCTCATCCAGAGAGGCGGAGGGCTCGGGCCCGACGAAACCTCGGCAACCCCCGCGCTGACGCGAGTCAGCGGGGAAGGTGCCAAACCCGGACCCGTCGGTGACGGCGTGGTCGATGAGCGTGGCGCGTGGCGTGTCCACTCATCGTCCCGACGTCCTCGATGGTGAGGCCCCCGCAACCGCGGTGGCTTCTCCCAACCGTGTGGTCACTTCGGGTGGCCGACGGGGACGATGAGGACAGGAGAGTTCGTGAGCGCGTCGGCAACAATCGACCGGTCTTCTCTGCACGTGAACGTGACCAACCTGCGCTGTCGGGAGTGTGGGGCCACCGAACCCGTCAGCGCCTCCCATGTCTGTGGCGACTGCTTTGGCCCCCTGGAGGTCGCCTACGACGACGAGGTCGTGGCATCACGGGTGTCACGCGACCGCATCGCCGCGGGCCCGGCTTCGCTCTGGCGCTATCAGGAACTGCTGCCCGTGCTGTCCGAGGACCCCGGGCTTCGCGTCGACCTCGGAACCGGATGGACACCGCTGCGACCGGCTCCCCGGTTGGCGGCGCGTCTGGGGTTGGCCGAGCTGTGGCTCAAGGACGACACGCGTAACCCTTCGGGGTCGTTCAAGGACCGGGTGGTCACCATGGCCATGTCGGCCGCGCGTGCCATGGGCATCGACACCATCGCCTGCGCGTCGACGGGGAACCTCGCCGGTGCAGTCTCCGCTCACGCCGCCGCGGTCGGGATGCCGGCCTACGTCTTCATTCCCAACACCCTCGAACAGGCGAAGATCGTCGGTGCTGCCGTCTACGGGGCCAACGTGGTCGCGGTCGACGGCACGTACGACGACGTCAATCGGCTGTGTGCCGAAGTCGCCGATCGCCAGGGCTGGGGCTTCGTCAACGTCAACCTGCGCGCCTTCTACGCCGAGGGCTCCAAGACGATCGGCTACGAGATCGCCGAGCAGCTCGGGTGGGAATTCCCCGACCATGTCGTCGCCCCGATTGCGTCCGGCGCCATGTTCGTCAAGATCCGCAAGGCCTTCGGGGACCTGCAACGCTTCGGTCTGGTGGCTGGCGACCTGCCCCGGATGAGCGGTGCCCAGGCGACGGGCTGTTCGCCCGTCGCAGCCGCTTTCGAGGCCGGCACCCTGGACGTCGTGCCACAACGGCCGGACACGATCGCCCGGTCCCTGGCCATCGGCAACCCCGCGGATGGCTACTACGCCTTGAAGGTCGCGGCCGAAACCGATGGTCAGATCGGACATGTTCCCGACGACGAAATCGTTGCCGGCATCCGGCTGTTGGCGCAGACGGAGGGGCTGTTCGCGGAAACCGCGGGGGGCGTCACCGTTGCCAACCTGGCCCGGTTCGCAGCCGATGGCCGGATCGGGAAGGACGAGCGCGTCGTCGCCGTGATCTCCGGCAATGGCTACAAGACGCTCGACGCGGTGGCTCCCCACGTCGGTCCGAGTTTCGAGGTCTCGCCGTCACTGGACGACTTCCAGGATCAACTCGCGGCCCGGTCGACCTGATCAACCAGGCGCTCTGTCGCTCAATGCTTGTTCCGCTCGTCTCCTGCCTCTGCCCCCTACTCACTGCTCGCCCATTCGACGCTCGACCAAGGACGCTGACATGCCCAAGGTTCGTATCCCAACCCCCCTTCGCAAGCTGACCGACGGTGCCTCCGAGGTGACCGTCGACGGTGCCGACCTGCGCACGGTGGTCACCAACCTCGATGCGGCCCACCCGGGTTTTGGGGACCGCGTCCTGGACGATTCCGGCGAACTCCGTCGGTTTGTCAACGTGTTCGTCCGGGACGAGGACGTGCGGTTCCAGGACGGGCTCGACACGAAGCTCGATGACGGCGATGTCGTGTCGATCGTCCCGGCGGTGGCCGGCGGCGCCGCCTGATCCGCTGCCGGATCAGTCTTCAAGACGGGGGCGGACCACGCCGTCGATGAACCGTCCGACGAGCGCCCGTCCGATCGGTACGACGGAACGGTCGCGCCGCGTGGCCTCGTCGGCGAGGTCGTCGCGATCCACGCCCGCAGCCTTGAGCAATGCGGTCAGCGAGTCGAGTTCCAGCCACCCGATCAGTTGCTCGGCATCGACCTCGGGATGGAACTGCACGGCCCAGGCGTCGCCGACCCGCCAGGCTGCCGCTGCTTCGCTCCCGGTGAGCAGTGGAACCGCCCCCGGCGGAAGCGTCGTGATGTCGTCCTCGTGGAGGAACAGCTGGGCGGCGCCATCCTGCCAGCCGGCGATCACCGGGTCCCCGGCGGCTTCCGGGGTCCTCGTCAGAGGCAGGTAGCCGATTTCCGGCGTCGCACGTTTCTGGACCGTGCCGCCGAAGGCGGTCGCCAGCAGCTGTGCGCCGAGGCAGACACCCAGGACCGGGATCTCCTGATCGGCTGCCGTGCGCAGTAGATCGAGTTCGGTCTGCATCCAGGGGAGATCCGCGGACTCTGTCGCGCTCATGGTGCCGCCCATCACGATCACGGCGGCCACATCATCGAGGTCGGTGGGGACGTCCTCGACATCGTGGATGTGCACGAGTCGCCAGGGAGCGATCGAGGTTCGACTATCGAGGACGTCGATAAAGGCGGAGGGTCCCGCGGCGGCCGTGTGTTCGAGGACGATGATCTCGGGCACGCGGGTGGCTCCGGTCAGAGGGCGGGGACGCCGGGATCGTAACCGGAGCCCCGGTAGCCACGGGGGCGCCCGGGTCCGTCGGGGTGGAGGGTTCGTCGGTGGGGTGGGTGCGCGGCGGCATCATCGAGGGTCAGGTCGGCGCGCGTCATTCTTCGGCGTCGAGCACGCCCTCGAGCTCGAGCACCGTCTCGAAACCGCCGATGAGCACGATGTTCGCCACGAACAGCCAGATGCCGAGCAGCACCACGACCGCGATCGTCCCGCCTCCGAAACGTTCCTCGGTCTCGCCCACTTGGAGGTAGAGCACGAAGGCCATCGAGAACAGCGCGGTCAGCAACCCCGTCAGGATCCCGCCACCCAGGACCTGGCGGATCCCCAGTGCGCCGGGGGTGAATGCCAGGTACAGCGCCGTCGCGACTGCCGCCGCTACCCCGGTGCCCGACACGAACGCCAACGTCCATCCGAGCGCGGTCGCCAGTGCGCCGTCCCCGGACAACGTGGTCAGGAAGAACATCAGCGGGATCCCCGCCAGCACGATGAACGGGAGGATCAGGATCATGCTCAGACCCATCGCCCGGCCCCGTAGCCCGGAGGCGGACTCCGAACGGTCCGAGTGACGCGTCAACGCCCGTCGTAGCCCCCCGCCGTAGGCCGTGGCAGGCCAGGCAGTGAATACCAGGGTCGTGAAGGTCAGGGCTCCGCCTCCGTCGGCGAGTTGGCTCAGGAACTGTCCCGTGCCTTCGGGGCCGCTCTGTGACACCTGGTCGACGAAGCGCTGCACGGTGCCGTCGCCGGTCATGGCCTCGACGAGCGCAAAGGTGATGAGCAGCAGTGGGAGTGCGGAGACCAGACCGTAGAAGGCGAGGCTGCTCGCGGTCAGCAGGATCCTGCTGTCAGCGAACCTGCGAGCGAGTCCGCTGATCCGGTCCGGAAGCCACGCGTCCACGGTGCTGAGGAGGGACCTGATCCGGTTTTTCATGCGACCGGACGCTACCCGCGTCTCGCGTCGCCCCTCATGGCCGTTCGAACGGTCCGGCGTCGGACAGCGGCTGCGACGCGGCGTTGGGTCTGCAGGGTCGCGCGGGTGGTGTGGTTCCGGTCGGCGTGCCGTCCCTCGCGGGTTGGATGCTCAGACCCCGCCTGCTGCTCCTGCGGCCGGCCACAGCAGGGCCATTGCGGGCCGTTGCGGTGAGGGTCGGGATCATCATCCGAACGGACGTGCCGCACGAAGCGGGGTCCCGAAGAACACGTGGAACACCGCGCAGAAGTCGGTACACGCACCGGACGCGCCCAGCATGCACGGTGGGCGACCAACAGACATTGAGCGGCCAGGATCGCCCTCGTCGACCGATCAGTCAGCACGACAGGATGCTGGAACTACCGTCCGATGAAGGGCAGCGCACCGGCGTAGCCGAGCAGGAGCACGACGCCCTCAGACCGGGCGACTCGGGCCCCCGTGGTCATGAACGCCAGCGACAGCACCCCGACGCCCACCATCAACAGTGTCGCTGGCCCGGTGAGCGATGTGGCGATCGCGATGTCGGGTCCGACCAGGGCGATCACGCCGCCGACCGCGCCCGCGTTGAAGAGGTTGCTGCCCAGCAGGTTGCCCACGATCAGGTCGGTCTCCTGCCGGCGGGCCGCCTGCACGGCGGTGGCCAGTTCCGGCAGTGACGTGCCGATCGCCACGATCGTCACCCCGACGAACCCCTGGGCCAGGCCCAGTTCGGTGGCGATGGTGGTCGCGGAGACGACGAGAATCTGTGCGGCGGCGACAACCCCGACCAACGAGATGAGGGTGCGAAGGATCTCGCGACCGAGCGGTCGAGTCGCGTCGGTGAGGTAGTCTTCCACCTCGCCGGCCAGGGCGGGGTCGCCGCCACGCGCGGACCGCAGGATGGCCACCAGCGCGACGTGCAGCGCGACGACCAGGACTATGCCGTCGACCCAGCTCAGGCCGTTCTGGATGAGCGCGGCGAACAGCACGACCGCCGCCAGCGACAGCGGGGCCTCTCGCTTCAGGACACTGGAGCGCACCGCGATCGGGCCGACGAGGGCGGCCACGCCAAGTACCAGGGTCAGGTTGGCGACGTTCGACCCGATGACGTTTCCCACGGCCAGATCGACCTGGCCTCGGCTGGCCGCGAGCGCGGAAACCACGATCTCCGGTGCCGAGGTCCCGAACCCGATGACGATGGCGCCGATGACGATCGTGGAGATACGGAGGGCCGCCGCGACACGCGTCGCGCCCACCACGAATTGATCCGAGGCGTAGGTCAGGACGACGAGGCCGGCGATGACGCCGAGGATGGCGAGGAACATGGTGGCGGACGCTACTCGATGCGTGGTGGCTCGATGCGTGATGGGGGAGTTCGACCGGTGGACCACAGCTACCCTCGGGCGGGCGCGAGCGTCAGGATTGCGTTGCTGGGTAGACGTACGGCAGGAAGTTCCCCACGGCCCAAGGCCGTCGCTACGGCCGTTTCGGTCATCTTCAGCGTGTTCGTGGTGCTGCTCGGGGGATGCACCGTCCCGGACCAGTCCGTGGACGACGATCCCGACGCAGCCCCCGACGGATCCGAGGTGCTTGACCTCGCGACCAAGCCGGACATGACCATCGTCCTGACCGACGATCGCGGGGAGCCACCGCCCGGCCTCGAGACCGCGGACCTGGTGGAGGGCGATGGTGAGGTGGCCGGTGACGGTGACGTGTTGACCGTGCATTTCGTCGGTGCGTCCTGGTCGTCGGGTGCCCAGTTCGATGCCACGTGGGATCGGCGGCAGCCGTTCACGTTCGCCCTGGGTGATGGCGACAACATCCCCGGCTGGGAAGAGGGCATCGACGGGATGCGGGTCGGCGGTCGGCGCGCCATCGTGATCCCGCCCGAGCTGGCCTACGGTGACCGGGGGTCCGGCAGCGACATCGCGCCGGGTGAGACGATCGCGTTCGTGGTCGACCTGTTGCAGGTGGAGCAATGACCGCCCCGCCCCCGCCCGTGCATCCGGACCTCGGCCCGCTGGAGCAGTTGCTCGGCGCCTGGGAGGGCGACGGCGACGGCGACTATCCCACGATCGACGCGTTCCGGTACCGCGAACGCGTCACGTTCGGGCACGTCGGCAAGCCGTTCATCGCGTATTCGCAGCGCACGTGGCATCCCGAGCACGGCGGGCCGATGCACGCGGAGACCGGCTACCTCCGGGTCGTGGGCGCCACACCGCTGGCCGTCGAGTTCGTGCTGGCCCATCCGACCGGGATCGTCGAGGTGGAAGAGGGCACGTTCGATGCCGGGGTCCTGCGCCTGCGGACGACCAGTATCGGGTTGAGCGAAACGGCGAAGGACGTCCGGTCCCTGCGACGCGAGTTCCGCCTGGACGGTGACGAGCTCGTCTACGACCTGTGGATGGCCTACGCCGACGTGCCCGAGACCCACCATCTGCACGCCACCCTGCGCCGCACCCCATAGCGTGGTCCGACGACCCGCGCACCGCCCGTCCCCCCGCCCCGGAGATGCTTCATGGACGTGACCACCGCCAAGGACAACCGCGATCAGTACGTCCTGCTGGATGTACGCGAGCAGCCCGAGTGGGATGCGGGACACATCGACGGAGCGGTCCACATTCCGATGACCGAGCTCAACACCCGGCAGGGCGAGATCCCGTCCGGGCGCGAGATCGTGTGCGTCTGCCGGTCCGGGCAGCGCAGCGCGATGGTCACACAGGCGTTGGCCGGCGCGGGGTACGACGCGCACAACCTCGAAGGTGGGATGCTCGCATGGGCCGAGTCACGCCAGGCGATCGTCACCGACGCGGGCGAGTCAGGCACCGTGATCTGAGTTGCCGCGAGCGATCGGCAAGGGCCAGCTGCATCGAGGTAGTACGCACGGGAGAAGGTGTATGACCGAACGGTTGGTGGTCATCGGCGCGGACGCGGCGGGGATGTCGGCGGCGTCCCAGGCCCGTCGGTTGAAAGGTCCGGACGAGCTCGAGATCCTGGCCTTCGAGCGCGGCGCGTTCACGTCGTACGCGGCCTGCGGGATCCCCTACTGGATCAGCGGGTTGATCGACGAGCGCGACGACCTGATCGCGCGCGCCCCCGAGGTCTTCCGAGGCACGTACGACATCGACGTGCGGACCCGGCACGAGGTGACGGCGATCGACGCGGACGCTCGCACGGTCACGGTGACCGACGTGGACGCCGACAGCGAACAGGTGTACGGCTACGACCAGCTGCTGGTCGCGACGGGCGGGTCACCGGTGCGTCCACCGGTGCCGGGCATCGGCAGCGACGGGGTCTTCGGCGTGCAGACGCTGGGCGATGGGCAGCGGGTGCTCGATGCGTTGCAGGACCGCAACCCGCAGCGAGCCGTTGTGATCGGTGCGGGCTACATCGGGCTGGAGATGGCCGAGGCGATGTGCCTCCGCGGCATGGAGGTGCATGTCGTCGAGATGGCGCCGCGCCCGATGGCCACCCTCGACCCGGAGTTCGGCGACCGCGTCGCCGAGGCGATGCGGGGCATGGGCATGCACCTGCACCTCGGCGTCGCGGTGGAGGGCATCGAAACGGGGGACGACGGCTTCGCGCGCGCGGTGGTGACGTCAGAGGGAACGCTTGACGCGGACCTGGTGGTCCTGGGTACCGGTGCCAGGCCACTGACGGAGCTCGCCCAGGCGGCGGGGCTCCCCATCGGCCCCAGCCGCGGCATGGTCACCGATCGGCGGCAGCGCACGCCGGTCGACGGTGTCTGGGCGGCCGGCGACTGTGCGGAGACCTTCCACCGGGTGTCGCGGCAGCCGGTGTCGATCGCGTTGGGCACGATCGCCAACAAGCAGGGGCGCATCGCCGGGCTCAACATCGGCGGGGACTACGGCGCATTCCCAGGTGTGCTCGGCACGGCCGTCACCAAGGTCTGCGCGCTGGAGATGGCGCGGACGGGACTCGGTGAACAGGAAGCGATCGACGCCGGGTTCCAGGTGGTCACGGCCGTGATCGAGGGCTCGACGCGTGCCGGGTACTACCCGGACAGCAAGCCGATCACGATCAAGGTGATCGCGGAGGTGGACACCGGGCGCATGGTCGGCGCGCAGATCGTCGGAGAGGAAGGCGCTGCCAAGCGCATCGACGTGTTCGCAACCGCCCTGTGGAATGACATGACGGTCGGCGAGCTGCTGCATGTCGACCTGTCGTACGCGCCGCCGTTCTCGCCGGTCTGGGACCCGGTACTCATCGCCGCGCGGAAGGCCGACGGGGCGGTGCGGGACGCGTCGCGCCGCTGAAACGGTGCGGGGTACGGTCCGTCCCACTCGACGTCGTCCCACGACCGTTCGGTCCACTGCACCAGGAGGCCACATGTTCACGGTGCCGATGGCCCTGATCGCGTTGCTGCTCGTCGGCGCCATACCCGTCTGGCCGTGGAGCCGTGGCTGGGGATGGGCCCCCGCCGGGATGCTGGCGATGGGTCTCGGCACGCTGATCGCCTTCTCGCTGACCGTCGTGCCCGAGTAACGGGTGCCCGGGGCCTTGCGGAGGGTTATGAGGAGGAGGCGGCCTTCCTGGCCTGCTTCTGTTCCTGTTTGGCCGCACGCACCTTGGCCAGCGTCTGCGGGCTCGTGACGTCGGCGATCGAGCGATACCCGTCGAGGCCGTAGTCGCCGGCGGCTTCTCGCCAGCCGTCGGGGGTGACTGCGCACTGCTTGCCCAGGAGGGCGACGAAGACCTTCGCTTTCTGCTCGCCGTAGCCGGGTAGGGCCGCGAGCCGTCGCTTCAGTTCGGCACCGGTCGGGACGCCGTCCCACACGTCGGCGGCATCACCGCCGTGCTCCTCGACGAGGTGGACGGCCAGCGCGTGGACCCGCTTGGCCATGGAACCGGGATACCGGTGCAGCGCGGGCTTTTCCCGGAAGAGGGGTTCGAGGTCGTCCGGCGTCATGGCGGCGACGCTCGCGGGGGTCAGTGGACCGTCGAGCCGTTGGGCGAGGCGG
>JBDNIX010000307.1:0-5282 GCA_041688045.1 Nitriliruptoraceae bacterium | reverse complement strand
CCACGTCGGTCTCGTCACGGCGGCCGTGCTCGCCGACTATGGCCACACGGTGATCGGACTGGACGACGACGCCGTCAAGCTGGAGGCGTTGCGCGCCGGCGACGTGCCGTTCTACGAACCCGGACTGCAGGAGCTGGTCGACCGCGTCGTCGGCAACGGGTCCCTGGAGTTCACCGACGACCTGGCCCGCGCCGTCCATCACGCTGAGGTGATCTTCGTCTGCGTCGGCACCCCAGCACTGCCCGGCGGCGGCCCGGACCTGCGGTTCATCGAACGCGTCGCCGTCGAAGTCGCGCAACACGCCGACCGTGACATCGTCCTGGTGGAGAAGTCGACCGTGCCGGCCAACACCGGAGCTCGGCTCACGCAGGTGATCGACCGCGAACAGCAACGTCGAGGTAGTGGCGCCGCCGCGGTGCACGTGGCCTCCAACCCGGAGTTCCTGCGCGAGGGTGTGGCCGTCGCGGACACCGCGGAGCCGGACCGCATCGTGTACGGCACGGCGTGCGATCTGGCCCGCGACCGTCTGCGCGAGGTGTACGCCCCGATGGTCGCGGCGGTCGGATGCCCCGTCGTCGAGACCGACGTCCCCACGGCGGAACTGATCAAACACGCCTCCAACGCGTTCCTGGCCACCCGGCTGTCGTTCATCAACGCCGTCGCCAACGTGTGCGACCGGGTCGGTGCCGATGTCGAACTGGTGGCGCAGGGCATGGGCCACGACGCGCGGATCGGCCATGCGTTCCTGAACGCCGGGCTCGGGTACGGCGGGTCGTGCTTCCCCAAGGACGTTGACGCCTTCCTGCACCTCTCGCGGTCCGTGGGCTACGAATTCGGCCTACTGGACGAGGTCCGCGGCATCAACGTCGGCCAACGGCAGGTGGTCATCGACAAGCTCCGCGACGAACTGTGGCACCTCACCGACAAGACCGTCACGATCCTGGGCGCCGCCTTCAAGCCGGGCACCGACGACCTACGCGAGGCGCCAGCGATCTACCTCGCCAAAGCTCTGCTCGAAGAGGGCGCCACGGTCCGGATCTACGATCCGGTCGCGCTGGACGCCGTCGCCGCGGAACTGCCGGACGTCGAGTTGTTCGACGACCCCCTGAAGGCCTGCGAGTCAGCCCACGCCGTGGTGATCGCCACCGAATGGGACGAGGTCAAGCAGATGGATCTCGGTGCGTTGAAGGCCACCCTCGGCTACCCGATCGTCGTCGACGGGCGCAACTGCCTGGACGCCAGGGCCGCGATCGACGCCGGCCTGCACTACCACGGCATCGGCCGTGGCCACCTCCGGAGCTGACTGTGGCGACCCCGACGACCGCCACCTCGCCGGGCGCGCCCGCGGCCGACGAGCTGTCCGACGCGGATGCGATTGCCACCGACGCCACCGACGCCACCGGTACCACCGAGCCGCAGGCGACCGACACGGCGTCCGCCACGCAGGACCAGCGCCCGCCCCGTCCCGATGTCACGATCGTGCTGCCGACCTACAACGAAGCCGGCCACGTCATCCAGGAGATCCAGCGCATCACGACGGCGATGGACGCCTCGCGGTACAGCTGGGAGATCGTCGCGGTCGACGACGGCTCCAGTGACCAGACCCGCCCCCTGCTACGTCGCGCCGCCGCCGCGGACGAGCGCATCCGGGTCTTCGAACACGCCCGCAACCTCGGGTCGGGTGGTGCCCGCCGGACCGGCACACGGGAGGCCCGGGGCCACGTGGTCGTGTGGACCGACGTCGACATGACCTACCCCAACGACGAGATCCCGCACCTGGTCGACTCGCTGGAGGGGTTCGACCAGGTGGTCGGGTCGCGGACGTCCGAGGAGGGCACCAAGAAGGCCCTGCGGGTCCCGGCCAAGTGGGCGATCCGCCGGTTGGCCCAGTTCCTGGCGCAGGAGGAGATCCCGGACCTGAACTCCGGGTTCCGGGCCTTCAAACGCGACCGGGCGGTGAAGTACCTCAACCGGTTGCCCAACGGCTTCTCGTGCGTGACCACCATGACGATGTCGTTCCTGTCCGACGGCTACAGCGTCGGCTACATCGACATCCCCTACGCCGCCCGCGAAGGCGAGTCCAAGTTCCACTGGTACCGCGACACCCGCAAGTACCTCATGCAGGTCGTGCGGATGATCCTGTCGTACGAGCCGCTGCGCGTCTTCATGCCGATCGGGCTGGCCCTGCTGCTGTTCGGGATGGGCAAGTTGGGCTTCGACCTGATCACCAAGGACTTCCGGCTGGCCACCAACACGCTGCTGATCCTCTTCGCTGCGTTCCAGGTGATGTCCATCGGGCTGCTGGCCGACCTGGTGGTGCGCGCCACCAAACCTCCGGTGGACGATCCTCTGGGCCGCCCTCCGCGGTAGCTGCCTCGGGCGCCAAGCGGACGAATACCTCCGGGCGCTAAGTCCTGCGCCGGATCTGCCGATGGAGAGGGCAGAACCGGTTCACGGAGGGGCAACACATGCCAGCGTCGCGCGCACCCAGTGGTGTCGTCGTCGCGTTCGTGGTGGGCATACTGGCCGCGTCGCCTTTCTCCCCGGCGGCCGCGGACGCACGATCCGACCCCGCCACGGGTGCGGTTGACGCCGCCGACGCCGCGGACGCCTCGGCGCCCGGCGACCCGACCGACGCCGACGCCACCCGCCTGTTGGTCACCTACGACGACCCCAGGGACGCCGAGGTGGCCGTCGCCGGCCTGGCCGCTGCGAACATCGTTGCCCTGAACCCGGCTGACCCGTCTGCCCCAACGTCCCCGGACGCCTCCGCGGAAGCGGCCCGGGCCTCGGCAGGGGCGACGCGCGCTTCCGCGGAAGCGGCCCGTAGCTCCGCGGTCCAGGTCCTGGACTTCGCCGACAGCGCCACCGCCTCGTCCGCCGCCGCCGTGTTGGCGGATCAACCCGGCGTGGCCAGCGTAGAACCGGATGTGCTGATCCGAAGCCATGCGACGGATCTGAGCAAGGCCTGGTGGCTGCGCAACGACGGTGCCGCGATCGGCGGGGTCCCAGGCCTGCGCGGTGCCGACATCGGCGCCATCGGCGCGTGGCCCCGCGCAACCGGGGAGGGTGTCGTCGTCGCGGTGATCGACACCGGCGCCGATCTCCAGCACCCGTCCCTGCGCGATCGGCTGTGGCACAACCCTGGTGAGAAGACGGACCGCACGGACTCCGACGGCAACGGGTTCGTCGACGACGTCAACGGGTGGAACTTCGCCGGGGACAACGCCACGCTCTACAGCTCCGAGGCGACGGACGCCCACGGCACGCACGTCGCCGGGCTGATCGTCGGTGCCGCCCACGAAGCGACCGGTGCCGCCGGGGTGGCCCCGGACGCCCGACTGATGATGCTGAAGTTCATCGACGGTGACGCGGGGCGCACCTCCGACGCGATCGCGGCCATCCGCTATGCCGCGGACAACGGCGCGGATGTGATCAATGCGAGCTGGGGTTCCACCGAGCCGTCCACCGCGCTGCGCACCGTGCTGCAGGAGGTCGACATCCCCGTCATCGTGTCCGCCGGCAACACCGGCGAGCCGCTGGAGACCGCCCCGACGTACCCCGCGGCCTGGGGGCTGCCCAACGTCATCAGCGTGGCCGCCGTCGACCACACCGGTGCGCTCGCGAGCTTCAGCGCCTACAGCTTCGATCTGGTCGACGTCGCTGCGCCGGGTGTGCGCATCGCCGGGCCGTATCCCGGTGGCCGGTACGCCGTCGCAAGCGGAACGTCACAAGCAGCACCCCTGGTCACCGGGGCAGTCGCCCTGGCGCTGCAGCACCACCCTGACCTCAGCAACCTCGAGGTGGCAGAGGCCGTGCGCGCGACCGTCCGCCCCCTGGCGTTGGTGGGCAAGACCCGCAGCGGAGGGTTGATGCGCGGCCCGGCCCTGCTGGATCACCTCGGCACGGCTGTGCCGGCCTGCAACGACACGGGGGACGTCACGTTCTCCGACGTGCCGACGACCAACGTCCACCACGACGCGGTGGCCTGCATGGTGGAGCTCGGCGTCACGGTGGGAGTCTCGGCGACGGCCTACGGCTCGGAACAGGGACTGACCCGGGCGCAGATCGCGACCATGACCGCCCGGGCGCTCGTCCAGGCCGACGTGGCTCCAGCCGTGCCGACCACCGGTCGATTTGCCGACGTGCCTGCCGGAAGCACCCACCGCGACGCGATCGAGGCCCTGGCGGCCGAGGGCATCGTGAAGGGAACCTCGGCGACGATCTTCGAACCGGACCGCACGGTCACCCGTGAGGAGTTCGCCGGCGTGGTCTCTCGGGCCCTCGAGTACGCCGCGGCCGGTGAGGTGCGGCCGGGTGCCGCCACCTTCATCGACCTGGCATCGGTGTCGGACCCGCTGGAGATTCGCAAGGCCGCATGGATCCGGGTCATCCTGGGCAGATCCGACGGCAGCTTCGACCCGGAGACCGCGGTGCGTCGCGACCAGGCCGCCAGCATGGTGACCCGTCTTCTGGAGCGCATGACGCAGCACGGCCTGATGGATGCCGCGTGATGGATGCCGCGTGATGGATGCGGCCTGGCCGATGGCTAGAACAGCTGGGCCATCCCGGCGCTCATCCCGAACATGGCGATGCTGGCGGTGACCACACCCAACAGCACGGCGCGCGTCTGCCCGGAGACGGCCGCCACGACCTCGCCACGGAAGGCGGCGATCAGTTCGTAGCGCAGGGTGTCCATGCGTAGATCCAACGCCTGCAGCTGCCGCTCGATCGCAATGAAGTGTTGGTCGTGTCCGTCGAGTCGCGATTCGATCGTGTCGAAGCGTTGGTCGATCGCCACGAACCGCTGGTCGTGTCCGTCGAGCCGCGCCTCGATCGTGTCGAAGCGCTGGTCGATCGCCACGAAGCGCTGGTCGTGGTCGGCCAGGTGGGCGTCGATCCGGTCGAAGCGTGCCGTGGCGCCGACGTCGTCAGGAGGGAGCAGCGCATCCATCGTCGCGGCCTCCTGTGGTCCGATCGCGGCGCTCAGGGACTCCAACAATTGTTCGCGTGCAGCGGGGTCGACCGCCATGGTGACACCTCCATGAAGGATCCGCAACGGATCCGGGTAGATCTCGGCAAGGCGGTCAACGCTACGAGCAAGCCGGTCCAACGGTCCGAAACGATGCCGGCAGGCTGTGGATATCGCCGCGCGTAAGCTGCGTTGCCGTGCGCCGCAAGCCACCTCGAGGTTCCTGTGATCCACGTCTTTCTGGGCACCAAGGCCCAGTACATCAAGACGGCCCCGCTGCTTCGGTTGCTGGACGGGAACGGCGTCGACT